>DATHOI010000269.1:0-12833 GCA_035485095.1 Polyangiaceae bacterium
CGAGACGAAGCCGCAACTGCTGACGATGCCGGCGCGGACGGTGCCGCGGAAGCCGCGGCGCCCCAAGATCATTGCCTCGATGGGCAACAAGACGAGAACGAAACCGGGCTAGATTGCGGTGGTTCGTGCCCGGGCTGCGCGCCCGGCCTCGGATGCGCCCAAAACACTGATTGTCAGAGCAGCGTCTGCGCGAACGGCTCTTGTTCGCAGCCGACTTGCTCCGACGGCGTGCTCAACGGCGATGAAACCGAGCGCGATTGCGGTGGCACGCGCTGCCCCAAGTGCGCGCCGGGGCAGGGCTGCAAGGTCGACACCGACTGCTCGAGTGGCGCATGCGTTGCCAATTTGTGCGCGCTGACGTGTTTGGGCGGTACGGCAGACTGCGATGGCGACATCACGAACGGTTGTGAGGTCAACCTCGAAACGGACGCGCTCCACTGCGGATCGTGCGCGGGCGCTTGTCTGTTACCCCACGCTTCGGCCACCTGCTCGGGCGGCAAATGCTTGGTGGATACCTGTACGGCTCCGTATCTCGACTGCGACGGTGATCCGACGAATGGCTGCGAGACGAATGGCACGACCGACGCGCTGAACTGCGGAGGTTGTGGCAGCCCGTGCGTGGCGATCAACGGCACGCCGTACTGCAGCGCAGGCACGTGTCAGATCACGTGCGCCCCGGGTTTTGCGGACTGCGACGGCTCACCCGCCAACGGCTGCGAAATCAACGTGAACACGGATTCCACGCACTGCTCCGCCTGCGAGACGGTCTGCAGCCAGGTGGGCGGCACGGCCAACTGCGTGAACGGTAAATGCGGAATTGCCAATTGTCAGCCGGGGCTCGGCGACTGCGACGGCAGCGACAGCTGCCAGCAAAATCTAACTAATGACGTAAACAACTGCGGTGCGTGCGGCAAGGCCTGCCTGGTCGCCAACGGATCGGGCGCGTGCGCGGCTTCGACGTGCAAAGTGGCCTCCTGCAACACGGGCTTTGCGGACTGCAACGCGGGCAGCGCCGGTGGCTACACGGACGGCTGTGAGGTCAATACCGATTCGGATCCGAACAACTGCGGCAAATGCGGCGTCGTGTGCAGCGTGGCCAATGGCACGCCCAAGTGCCAGGCCGGCAAATGCGTGGTCAAGACCTGCACCCCGCCGTTCGAGGATTGTCTAGGCACCGGCCTCGGTTGTGCGACGGACACCAGTTTGGACGGAGCCAATTGCGGCTCGTGTGGCAATAGCTGCAATGCGGAATTCGGGCCGCTGCATGGCACGGGCAAGTGCGTCGCAAGCTCGTGCGTGCTCGCTCAATGCGCGACTGGTTTTGCTGACTGCAACAAGCAGGTCGTCGATGGTTGCGAGGCAAACGAAACCTCCGATAGCAACAACTGCGGCGGTTGCGGTACGGCTTGCCAGGCGCCTCATGGCTCGAACGCGTGCTCGGCGAGCAAGTGCGCTCCCAGTTGCGGTACGGCCTTCGGCACGTGCGGTGGCCCGGTCAACAGTGGCTGTACGGTCGTATTCGCTACGGACAAGAACAATTGCGGCAGTTGCGGGACTGCGTGCCTCGACAACAACACCTCGTCGAACAATTGCTCGGCTGGCCTGTGCGCGCCGATGTGCAACGCAAGCTTCCAAAGCTGCGACATGAACCCGATCAACGGTTGTGAGTCGAACCAGGAGACCGATACAGCCAATTGCGGCGGCTGCGGCACCGTGTGCCTGAACGGTCACGGTACGACCTCCTGCACCGGGGGCGCGTGCGCGCCGAGCTGCAGTGCGGGCTTTGCGGACTGTGACAGCAACCTCGACAATGGCTGCGAAAGGCCAACTAGCGCTGATATCGCCAACTGCGGGGGGTGCAATGTGGCGTGCAAGACCACGAACGCCAGCAGTACGAGTTGCGCGGCGAGCGTGTGTCTGCCCGTGTGCAATGCCGGCTGGGCTGCTTGCGGCAGTCCTCAAAACGGCTGCACCACCAGCCTCGATAGCCCTTCGAGTTGCGGTGCGTGTGGCACCGTGTGCGGCGCGACCGCGCCGTTTTGCGTGGGTCGCGTGTGTCAACAACGGCTCACCATCGTGGTCGTGAACTCGGCCACGAACGGCGCTTCGACGACCTCGAACACGACGATGACGATGACGCACTCGCTCGCCACGGCAGTCGGCAACCACCGCCTGGTAGCGGTCGGTGTCGTCAACTACGGCACGGGCGCGCTCGCCGTCAAATACAACGGTGTCAGCATGACGCTCGCCGAGTCAGCCGTCACTTCACAGGTGTGGGGTGGCATCTTCTACTTGGGCGACAGCGCGCTGCCCGCGACCGCAGGCGCGTACACCATCTCGGTGACCGGTGGCAGTTTTGGAATCGTCGGAGAAGCGCTGGAGCTGACCGGAGTCGATCAGACGACGCCGCTCGACTCCGCGACCTCGAGCGTGCGAAATGACAGCAGCTGTGTCTCGCAAACCGACACGCTCGGTGTGCTCTCGGATGGCGCGTTGATGTACGGCGTGGTGGCTGAATACGCCTCCGCCGGCGATGCGGGCACCGCAAATGGCTCGCAAACCCAAGTGCTCGACGTGCGCTCCACCGCAATGGGCGCGCTGGTCGGCTATCAGACGCCCGTTGCTACCGGTAGCCACTCGTTTGCCTGGAGCGCGAACCCGGGCTGCGCCTCGACCGGTGGCGTGCTGGTGGCGTTCAAAGCAGCCGTTACACCGTGACCGCTGCGCCGTCGGCACGGCCCAACGGCCCCCAAGAAAAAATCACAAGCCGAGCGGTAGGAACTCATCGTGCTCGGGGTCGTAGTCGAATACCTGGCCCTTACCGACGTCGAAGATCCAACCGTTCAAACGCAGCTTACCCGTTTCGAGCCGATTGGAGATGAACGGGTACTCGCGCAGATGCTCGAGTTGAGCGAGCACATTCTCTTGAATGGCCGCGGTGAGCTTCTCTTCACCCTTCAGGTGTGCGTACTTTTCTTCGATCACGTTTTTGACGTCGATCGTGCCTTTGAGCCAGCGTTTCACGAACTCTAGATGCGCCACACTTTCGGGGTCCAAAATGGCCTTCAACGCGCCGCACTGCGTGTGGCCGCAGACGATCACGTTCTCCACGTTGAGCACCTCGACCGCGTACTGAATGGCCGCCGCGGTGCCACCAGGCAAGTCCACGTGCGGGACCACGTTGCCCACGTTGCGCACGATGAACAGCTCGCCTGGCGCTGCGTTCGTGATCAAGGTGGGCACCACGCGGCTGTCGGAGCAGGTGATGAACAAGGTCTCGGGTTGCTGCCCGGTCGTGGCCAATTGTTCGAACAGCTCGCGATGGCTCGCGAAGAAACCTCGCTGAAACGAGTGGATCCCTTTGACCAGCTTTTGCATCATGACGCCGCGAACGTACGCGAGGTCGAGGCAAAGCGCACGCGCGTCGCGCGCCGCTCGAGCTTTAGCCGAGCGGTAATACGTAGGCCGCGTCGTTCTCGGCGAGACCGAGGTGCGCTTGGACTTCGCTCGTCACTGCAACGTAGGCTCCGTCCAGCGTTTGGACGTCGCATGGAACAGCACGAAAATAGGGGGCTTGTGCTAAATCACGCGCGAGCAACGAACGCGCTACGGGTCGCGTGCCGGCCGCGCGCCCAATGCGCACCGCGCGCGCTTTCTGCAGCAAGGTGACTTCGTCCGCAACGGCCAGGAAATGCGGACCGCCATCGAATGGATCGATGCGCTCTGCGTAGCGGAAACCGACTCGGCGCAGCATCTTCTCCACGCCCTTGGTTTGGGCGCCAACTTTGCCGATCACGCCTTGGGCTTCGGGCGAAAGTAAGCTCGCGTAGATGCCGCCGCTCGGGAACAGATCGCGAATGAAGGATTTGTCGCTGCTCGACAGTAAATCCGCCTCTCGGTAGCTCATGCCAGTGAAGCGACGACCGAGCGCTTCCCAGAGGTGACTCGTACCGTCGGCCTCGAGTGGCGGCAGGAGCTCGGCCAAGAGCTCGTTTTGGAATAGCTCGCGATGTAGGGCGATGTACAAGAAGCGCACGTAGGAGATGAGCTGCCCATAGCGGTCGCTCGCGCCGCGATGCTCGGGCAGAACCACCAGGCCGCCGAGCTCCGTCGGCCCTTGATAGGAGAAGCCGAGATGCAGCACGGTGTGCTGAAAGTGGCGGTCGAGCGCGCTGTGGTATTTCTCTTCGCTGATCACGTCGAAGTAGATGTAGGGCGCGTCGCGTCGCCCGAGCTGCGCGACGATCATCGACGTGCCGAGCGCGTGGCCCGTGTCCAGATCGCGCAGCAGAAACACGTACTTTCGCTTGCGCGGGTCCTTCAGCTCGGCGCTGAAGCTGCGCTCCGAGTGATCGAGTAACCGCTGCACATGGCTGCGCTCGTTGGGTAAGTTCACCGAATTGAGGTGGCCCGCCAGACCGAGGAGCTCCTCTTCGTCGGAGCGCACGGCGCCGCGGATTTCACATCGGAGCATGGCCTCTCGTCGTCCTATCACGAACCCGAAAATTTCCGGAGAATGCGGCGAACTCCGCGAAAAAGGCCGGCTTGGGCGCACAAAAAACCAACAATTGCCCAAAAACCGCGCGCTAGGAGCGGCACGTCCAGACTTTCATGATAAGGACTGCCGCCGTGACCGCTCAGGATTGGACCTTTCCGCGCGCTGAGGCGCTCCCTCCGTATGCCTTTGTCGTGAGTGATGCCGTGAAAGCCCGTGTCCGGGCGACTGGGGCTGACATCATCGACCTCGGGCTTGGCAATCCGGACCGCCCGACACCGCCCGAGATCGTGGCCCGACTGCACGCCACTGCGGACACGACCGAAAATCATCGCTACCACCCCGGGCGCGGTTTGAGCGTGCTTCGCAACGCGGCGGCCGCCTGGTATGCGCGGCGTTACGGCGTTCACTTCGACGTCGAGCGCGAGGTCATCATCACGATGGGCGCCAAGGAGGGCATGAGCCACCTGTGCTTCGCCACGCTCGACCGCGGTGACGTGGCGATCGTACCGGACCCCTGTTATCCGATTCACGCGTACGCGCCGCAAATTGCGGGCGCGACCGTCGAGTACTACCCGGCTACCACTGACATCGCGCCAGCCAAAGCGATCGCCGACGCTATCTCGCGCGTCGCAAAGCGCGGCCAACGCGCCAAACTGGTGATCGCAAATTACCCACAGAACCCGACGGGCCAGGTCATCTCGCCCGAAGAGTTGGCTGAGCTCGTGCGCACCGTCCAAAAGTCGGGCGCGATGCTGCTGCACGACCTAGCCTACGCGGATTTCGATTTCGCCCGGCGTTTCGCGCCCAGCATCTTCGATTGTGGCGTGGACCGTGAGGTCGTCAAAGCCTTCGCGGTCGAAGTCTATTCGATGTCGAAGAGCTACAACATGCCCGGCTGGCGCATCGCGTACATGGTCGGCAACGAGCGCATGGTCGGCGCGCTCGCGCACATGAAGACGTACCTCGACTACGGCACCTTCGCTCCATTGCAGTTGGCTTCCGCCTGGGCGCTCGAGCACGGCGACCGGTTTGCGAGCGAGATTCGCGACCTGTACAAGCTGCGTGCGACGGCGCTCGTGGCTGGCCTGCGTGGTGCGGGCTGGCCCAACGTGGCCGAGCCGAGCGGCACCATGTTCGTGTGGACGAAAATCCCGCCCGCGTTCGGCGGCAGGAAGTCGCTCGCGGTCACGACCGAGTTGATCGAGTCCGCGCACGTTGCCGTCGCGCCGGGCGTGGGCTTCGGCGCGGGTGGCGACGACTACCTGCGCTTCGCTTTGATTGAAGACCCACCGCGCGTGAACGAGGCCTGCGCGCGCCTGGCGCGCTTCTTCAAAACCAAGGGTTGAGACCGAGGCGAGCTCGTTGGGCTACCTTATTTCGTGCGGGATCGCGCGATGGCCATCCAGACCAGCAACTCCCACGCTCCGAGCAGGCCGATCAGCAGAACGCCGAGCGTGACGAGGGCCAAGCCGTCGAAAGCGACCGCGTAGTTTTCGAGGAAGGCGACGCCGCTCAGGCCAAGCAGCACATAGCAGACTACGGGAAAGACGACGCCCGAGAACCAATCCGAGAGCTCGAGGTCGTTCTGCCGCTGGTGAACGCGTTTCATCTGCTGATAGACCCGAACCGTGGAGGCCATGCGTAACGCGCCAATCAGCAAGAGCAGCGAGCCAAGGAGCCTTGGACCCATGCTTGGAATCGTGACCAGGCACGCGGTGAGCAGGATCTGGACGAAGTGAGTGAACGTCGGATCCAAAAAGGCGCGCGCCGTCGGTGAGCTCTCTTCCGTGACCAAGCTCGAGCCGAACGTGACGGCTACGAACATCAGCCCGACGAGCGTTGCCGCGGCGGTGCCGACGAGCAGATAGAAGTTCTGCCAAGTCAGGGCGGCTGCGGTGAAGGACGGGAGAGTTGCCATGGTTTCAACGACTAGCTGAAACGCTCTTCGAACGACACACCGAGCGGTCCATGTTTCCTTCTTACCTGTGCCGAGCCTACGCCTCGAGCCACCCGGGCGCGACGCCGAAGGCTGGCCCGACACGCGACGTGACGCGTGACCATCAATAAGCCAAAAACGCACTTCGCTTCTATGCCGAAGGGCCGCTACTGAGGCCATCACATGAACGGCATTCATGGATTTGTATCTATCCTATTCACTGGTTCACTCGTTGGGGCCAGGCTACGTTGGCTTGCATGAAGAACGACGCTTCGCAGGCCCTCGGCGGGCCCTTCACGTTCCCCGGCACTTCCCTGCAGGTGAATCGCCTCGGGTACGGTGCAATGCAACTCGCGGGGCCGGGCGTTTGGGGCCCGCCGCGTGACATGGCGGGCGCCATCGCCGTGCTTCGAGAAGCGGTCGCGGCCGGCGTCAATCACATCGACACGAGCGACTTCTACGGTCCGCACATCACGAACGAAATCATCCGTCGGGCGTTGCATCCGTACCCGAAGGGGCTCGTGATCGTCACCAAGCTCGGAGCGCGTCGGCCTGCCGACAAATCGTGGCAACCGGCGATCTCGCCCGCAGATCTGACTGCTGGCGTGCACGACAACCTGCGCAATCTCGGGCTAGACGCGATCGACATCGTGAACTACCGCGTGATGGGCTCGGGCCATGGTCCCGAAGAAGGGTCCATCGCTCCGCAGCTGACGGTGTTGGCCGACCTCAAGCAAAAAGGGCTCATTCGCCACCTGGGCCTGAGCAACGCCACCGCCGCTCAAGTGGCGGAAGCGCAGGCGATCACCAATGTCGTGTGCGTGCAGAACTATTACAACCTGGCGCACCGCCACGACGAAGCCTGGATCGACGACCTGGCGCGCCAAGGCATCGCGTACGTGCCGTTCTTCCCGCTGGGCGGCTTCACGTCGCTGCAGTCGTCGACCCTATCGTCGGTGGCTAGCCGGCTCGAAGCCACGCCGATGCAGGTCGCGCTGGCGTGGCTACTGCACCGGTCGCAAAACATATTGCTCATCCCGGGCACGTCATCGGTTGGTCACCTCCGCGAGAACCTGGCCGCCGCTCAGCTGACGCTGTCGCCCCAAATTTTGTCAGAGCTCGACGACATCGCCAGCGCCACCGCGACGGCGAAGCACTGACGAAAATGAGCTGATTTCGCGCTTTTTTGTGAGGGTCAAGCGGACCGCGCTGCCGAGCGATGCGGCAGCGCGTCGTGCAGCGCAATCTGTTAGAACGTAGCCGGTCATGTTCGGCGCGCTCGAGCTGTTGATCCTGCAGGCCTGTGTCATCATCGTCGCGGCGCGCGCGGTGGCATTCGCGGCGCGCCGGCTCGGACAACCCGCTGTGATCGCGGAAGTCCTCGCGGGTATCCTGCTCGGCCCCTCTCTGCTCGGACGCGTGGCGCCCCACGTCTCTGCGCAGTTGTTCCCGAAGGCTTCCTTGGCGGGGCTTTCGCTGCTGAGCCAAGTCGGGCTCGTCTTCTTCATGTTCCTGATCGGGCTGGAGCTCGATCCGAAGCTCTTGCGCGGGCGCGGCGCGTCGTCGTTCGCGATCAGCGCGGCCGGCATTTTCGTGCCGTTTTCTCTGGGCGCGCTGTACGCGCTGCACATCTTCGCGGAGCAGGCGGGCGCGGGAGTGCCCAGGTCTTCCTTCACGTTGTTCATGGGCATTGCCATGAGCATCACGGCGTTTCCGGTGCTCGCGCGTATCTTGGCCGAGCGTCAGCTGATTCGCACGAACTTGGGCTCGATCGCGCTGGCATGCGCTGCCGCGGACGACGTGACGGCCTGGTGCCTGCTCGCATTCGTAGTGTCGTTCGTGCACGCGAAGGCCGCGTTTGCTGCGGTCCTCACCACCGCCGAGGCGGCCGCATTCGCGGCCTTCATGCTGCTTGCCGTGCGCCCGCTCTTGGCTCGCCTCGCGGCGCGTATCACCACGAAGGAGAGCCTCACGCAAAACGTGGTCGCGGTCACCTTCGTGCTGCTACTGGCTTCCGCGTTCGTGAGTGAGCTGATCGGCATTCACGCGTTGTTCGGCGCGTTCCTATTCGGCGCGATCATGCCGCGCCAGGGCGACTACGCGCACGCCCTCGCCGAACGCTTGGAAGACTTCGTGGTCGTCGCGCTCTTGCCGTTGTTTTTCGCGTTCAGCGGCCTCCGCACCGAGCTCGGGTTGCTCACCGGCGCGAGCGACTGGCTCTTGTGCTTCGCGCTGATCATGGTGGCTTGCCTCGGCAAATTCGGCGGTTCGTTCAGCGTGGCGCGGCTCACTGGGATGAGCTTGCGTGACTCCGCGGCGCTCGGCGTGCTGATGAACACGCGCGGGCTGATGGAGCTGATCGTGCTTAACATTGGCCTGGATTTGGGCGTCATTTCGCCGAAAATTTTCACGATGATGGTGATCATGGCGCTCGTCACCACGGTCATGACCACCCCGCTCTTGGAGCTGATTGCGCCCCGTGACGTGCTGCGGGCGGAAGCCGCGCAGCGCGCCTCTCTGAACAATCGCGCAGCGCGCCTGCTCTTGTGCGTGGGAGACGCAAGCATTGGCGCCGCGATGGCACGGCTCGCCGTGAGCTGCGCCCACGGCTCGGGCGTGAGCCAAAGTTTGGCGCTCCACCTCGAGCGCCCGCGCGAGCGCACGTCGAACTACTTGGCGACTCGCCAAGGTCAGGGCGCGCTCGCGTCACTGCTCGAAACCACGGCGACCTCGGGCGTCACCTTGAGCACGAATCAATTCGATTCTTCGGACCCCGCGCGTGATATTTGCCGTGTCGCGACCGAGCTGGATTCGGACTACGTCGTCTTGGGTTTGCATCGGCCGATGCTCGGGCAAAATGTGTTCGGCGGTGTCGTGGGCGCGGTGATCTCGGATTGTCCCGCGCCGGTCGCGCTGCTCGTAGACCACGGGCTTGGGCGCGCGTTTGCGCCGGACGCCGGAGCGCGCCGCGTGTTGGTTGCGCTCTCCGGCGGGACGCACGATGCGCGCGTGCTCGATTTCGCCGAGCAACTGCTGTGCGATGCAGGCGTCGCGCTGAGCTTGCTGTGGCTCGAGTCCTCGACGCTGACGGCGGCGCCGTCGCGCACTGAAGCGCTGCTTGCCGCGCACGGCGAGCGCGTCGCGCTGCACTCCGTACCCGCCGCCGCGCGACACGGCGCGCTGCTCGACGCCGCGAAGCAAGCGGCGCTCGTCTTGCTCGGGCTCGACTCCGCATGGGGTCTCAGCGCCGAAGGCCTCGAGGCGGAGGGCGGTCGGCTCCTGCTTGCGTGCCCGGCCTCGTTGATCGTGGTGAGCGACGCCGTCTCGGCTTAGTTCGAGCGGAGACGCGCGATCTTCAGCAGTAGGTAATTGCGCTCCGGGGTGCTCGCTGTCTTTTCTGCGGCCGCTTCGTAGTGCTGAAGGGCGGCGCTGAGCTGCCCCGAACGCTCTAGCAGGTGGGCGCGCACCGCGTGGAGGCGGTAGTGATCCTTGATGCGCGGATCGCGAGCAAGCTTCTCGAGGAGCGCCAATCCTTCGGCCGGTCCTCGTGCCATGGCGACGGCCACGGCGTGGTTCAACGCGACCGCCGGGTTGTCGGCCATGCGCAGGAGTACGCCGTAGAGCGCGGCTATTTGCGGCCAGTCGGTGTCCTCGGCGCGTGCCGCTTCGTCGTGCAACGCGGCGATTGCGGCCTGCAGCAGGTACGAGCCCACCGTGCCTCGGGTCATGGCGTCGGTCACGAGCTGCGCGCCTTCTGCAATCGCTTCCTTGTTCCAAAGCGAGCGATCCTGCTCGTCGAGCGGGATGATCTCGGCGTTCGGGCCCGAGCGCGCGGGGCGCCGCGCGTCGGTGAGGAGCATCAGCGCCAGGAGGCCGTTTAGCTCGCCATTTTCCGGGAGCAGCTCGTGCGCTGCGCGCGCGAGGCGGATCGCTTCAGTCGACAGATCCACACGCTGATGCGTCTCGCCCGAGCTCGCGGCGTAGCCCTCGTTGAAGATGAGATAGAGCACGTGGAGCACGGCGCCGAGGCTCTCGTCTCGCCGCTCGGGTGGTGGCAAGACGAAGCTGACACCTGAGCTCTTGATGCTCTGCTTAGCGCGGCTGATCCGCTGCGCCATCGTTGCTTCAGGCACGAGGAACGCGCTCGCGATCTCTGCCGTCGTGAGCCCACCCACTGCACGCAACGTCAGCGCGATGGCGGAGGGACGCGTGAGCGCTGGATGACAGCACATGAAGAGAAGAACGAGCGCGTCGTCTCGTTCCACGGGTGCTTCGTCGGGCGGCGGGACCACTTGCTCTTCAGGGGATTCGAGGACGCTCTTGGTCTCGCGTCGGCGCCGCGCGGACTCCGACCGAACCTGATCGGTGAGCTTTCGAGCGGCGACTTGGATCAGCCACGCGCGAGGATTTTCGGGCACGCCAGCGAGCGGCCACTGGAGCGCAGCGGCGGTGAGCGCCTCTTGCACTGCGTCTTCGGCGGCGCCGAAGTTGCCGTAGCGACGGACGACGGCGCCGAGCACCTGCGGAGTGAGCTCACGGAGCAGCAGGTGCTCGTCGGTCGTGCTCATCGCGGCAGCGTAGGATTACAACGAGTCGGGCGGCCCGCTCATCACCTGACGCACCTCGATCTTGATGCCGAGCGGCTTCCCGCCCGGACCCGGTGCGGTCGACGCTTTACCGGCGATGGCATAGGCGCGCTCCGCGTTCTCGACGTCGACGAGCCAGTAGCCCACGAGGAACTCTTTAGACTCGGCAAAGGGGCCGTCCGTCACCTCGGGCGCGCCATCGCCCGGCGAGCGGACGAGCCGCGCTTGCCCTGGAGGCGCGAGGCCTTCCGCAGCGACGAGCTCGCCGGTCTCACGCAGGTCCTTGTTGAGGTCTTTCATGAACTGGATGTGGGCCCGAAATTCTTCGGGCTGCCAATGGTTGATCTGGTACTCGCCGTTGCCGCGTGGCGCGTGCATCATGAGCATGAATTTCATCGTTCGTTCTCCTTCCCTCAGTCCTCACGCGCCGTCGAACGCGGCTTGCAATTTGGCGAGGTCGAGCTTCTGCATGCCCATCATCGCCTGCATTGCGCGACCTGACTTTGCCTTGTCTTTGTCGGAGAGCATTCCGCCAAGCTGCTTGGGCACGATCTGCCAGGAGACACCGAACCTGTCGACGAGCCAGCCGCACTGCACGGCCTTGCCGCCGTTCTCCGTCAGCTTTTGCCAGAGGCGATCGAGCTCCGCCTGCGTGTCGACCTGCACCATGAGCGAGAAGCCCTGCCCGAAGCTGAACGACGGCCCGCCGTTCAGCGCGATGTACGTCTGGCCGAGGAGCTCGAAGGTCACCGAGAGGACCGAGCCCTCCGGCTTCGGGCCACCGGCTGGGTAGCGCATCGTGTCTTTGATCTTGCCGTCGAAGAGCGAGGTGTAGAGGGTCGCCGCTTCCTCTGCCTGGGTGTCGTACGTGAGGAAGGTCGTGATCGAGGTCGTCATGGGTCTGTCTCCGTTGTCTACGCCGGGCCTGTCCCGAGGTCACCCAGAGGTCGGAGCCGAAGAGCAGTTCTCGACATGACCGAGCGCTTTTTTTCGAGCTCCGGAAGCTCTCGTAAAGTTTGAGTTTTACGGTCGCATTCGGATCTGGCTTCGAGCGAAGATGGGCGAAGCGCGGTCCCGGCAGCGTGTCAGCGCGCATGGCGCCTTCGCTCACTCGAAATAGTAGTCGAGCCAAATGGAGCCCCGCTCACCGAGCTGCGCCTTGAAGCCGCCTTCCCCGCGAAGGCCCTTGATGTCCCCTGTTCCCGAGCCGGGGACCACGAACCATTGTGCTGTGACGGCCTTGCCAACCAGGCTGCCGCTCGTTTGCAGGAGGAACGAACCCTTGCGGCCGCTCACTGCGCCTCGCACGCGCTCGATCCCAACGAAGGTCGCCGACCCGTCCTGGCGCGCCGCTTGAATGACGCGAACGGTCCCTTCACCTTCGATATCCCCGCTGAACGTCTCGTTGATTCGAATCTCCAAGAGCGACGGCCCGTCCGCGATCTCGTCATAAGGGACCGGCTCGTAGCTCTCGACGTCGGTGTGCCCAGTGGCTCGCTGCTTCGTTCTCGTCATTGTGGCGCTCCCTTCTGCCTCTTTGTGCGCTTGGGTCACGCTAGGCGTTGGGCTCGTGTTTTCGCTGCTGCTGCCTTTGCTGCATCCGTTGAGCACTACGGCGAATGCCGCAGCCGCGAGTGGATAACGATGCATTTCGCGCAATTAGGGCATGTCCCATGCCACTCGAGGCCGGATCGACGCTGGACGGAGACACATCGCGCTTCGTGCCCGCAACTCGACGCCGAAGGCTGCGACGCAGTCTGCTGGCCGCGTGACCATCGATCCATTCTGCACGCGGATTGATGGCTGTTCGTGC
>DATHOI010000270.1:0-10971 GCA_035485095.1 Polyangiaceae bacterium
AACGACGGCGGCTCAAGGCACCCTCGACCATCGGGAAGTACACCTTGAAGCTCGTCCCCTCACCGAGCTCGCTGTCGACACAGATCGAACCGCCACTTTGCCGAACGATCCCGAATACGGTCGCCAGTCCCAGCCCCGTGCCTTTGCCGACCTCTTTGGTGGTGAAGAACGGCTCGAAGATCCGAGCCAGCGTCGCGCGGTCCATCCCCGTGCCCGTATCACTGACCGTGAGCAGCACGTGTGCACCAGCTTTCACTGCCACGTGTTGTGATGCGTAGGCGTCATCGAGCGTGATGTCGCTCGTCGTGATCGTCAGCTTTCCGCCACGTGGCATGGCGTCGCGCGCGTTGACGACCAAGTTCATGATGACTTGTTCGACTTGCCCCGGATCAGCCTTGATTCGTCGTAAATCAGGGCTCACATGGCAAACGAACTCCACGTCTTCCCCGATCAGCCGCCGCAGCATCTGCTCCATTTTGCCAAGCACGCCATTGAGATCGAGCACGACGGGCTCGAGGACTTGCTGGTGACTGAAGGCCAACAGTTGGCGCGTCAGGCCAGCCGCTCGCAGGCCCGCCTCGGTGATCTGCTGGAGGTCTTCGCGCATCTGATCGCCAGCCTGGAGGCCTTCGGCGCACAGCTCGCTGTAGCTCAGCACGATGGACAGTAAGTTGTTGAAGTCGTGCGCGACGCCGCCCGCGAGGCTGCCCATGGCCTCCAATTTCTGAGCTTGGCGAAGCTGCTCCTCACTGCGCCCGAGGGCAGACTGCGTCAATTTGCGTTCGATCGCGTGCCGGATCACCCGCTCCAATAGCTGAGCCGTCATCTCGTCCTTGACCAGGTAGTCCGCCGCGCCCGCCTTCATGGCCTCGACGTCGATGTCGTGGTCGCCCCGGCCCGTCAGTAAAATGAGGGGACCGGTAAACCCCTGAGCGATGGCGCGCTCGATGAACACCAGCCCCGTCTCTGCGCCCAAACGGTAATCCACCAGGCAGACGTCGTACGGGTCCTTCAGCTCTTGCAGCGCGGCCGCCGAGCTGATCACCCACTTCACGTCGAAGGCGGTTCGCTCGTTCTTCCGCAGCAGCTTCCCAGTCAAAAGGAAATCGTCTTCGTCGTCTTCTACGAGTAGGACTCTGACCGTGGGTCGGGACATTTCAGTGCACCACCGCTGGGGGCAGCTTCACGACTTGAAACCAATACTGCCCGAGCACCCGCGTCACCTCCACGAGCTCCGTCAACGTGATGGGCTTGCTGATGAAGGAGTTGGTCCCGAGCTCATAGGCTCGCAAAATGTCTTGCTCGGCCGCCGAGGTCGTCATGATCACGACCGGGATGCGATGCAGCTCCTTGTCCGCTTTGATCTCGGCCAGCGCTTCGCGCCCGTCCATCTTCGGCATATTCAGGTCGAGCAGGATCAGAGCGGGCGTGGGCGAGAGCGCGGGCGGAGCGTATTTCCCGGTATGGCGCAAGAAGTCGAGCAGCTCCTCGCCGTCGCCGACGGAGTACACGTCGTGACTGAAACCGTTCTTCTCCAACGCTCGGCGTGTCATGTGCAAATCATCCGGGTCGTCGTCCACGAGCAGGATGACCTTGCCCTTAGAGTTCATGACTCAGCTCACTCTTCGGTGGGGGTGGTCGAGAGCTGCGCTGCGTCCCCTGAAGCAACGGCAACGTGACGATGAACGTCGCCCCTTGCCCGGGGGCGCTGCGCGCGGTGATGGTGCCGCTGTGGCGCTCCACGATTTTTCGGCAAATCGCCAGCCCAATCCCGGTGCCCTCGTAGTCACTGCGGCCATGTAACCGTTGGAAGATGGTGAACACGCGGTCGAGGTACTTCTCATCGAAGCCGATGCCGTTGTCGGTGACGGAGAGGCGACAGGTGTCACTGGGCGAAGCGCCCGCCGCGTCGGCATCAGTGATGATTTCGGCGCTGACTCGCACGACGGGGCTTTCTCCTCTGCGGTGAAACTTGAGCGCGTTGCCGAGCAGGTTCTGCAATAGCTGACGCATCTGAATCGGATCGCTGGCGACCGTCGGCAAATGCGAGACCTCCGCGCGACCGCCAGTCTGAACGAAGCGCGCTTCCAGGTCCGAGATCACGCCTTGCACGACCTCGTTCAGATCGACCGGCACGAACGGCTTGCCCTTCGACGAAACGCGCGAAAATTCCAAGAGGTCCGCGACCAAGCTGGTCATGCGCGTCGCCGCGCCTTGAATCCGATCCAGGTAGTCTCGACCGTCTGAATTCAACGTCGCGGCTTGCTCATCGCGCAAACAGCCGACGAAAGACCGAATTTTCCGGAGCGGCTCCTGCAGGTCGTGTGAGGCCACGGTCGCAAATTCTTCCAACTCGCGATTGCTTTGCCCAAGCAACACTGCAGACGATCGGAGTTGGTCTTCCGTACGCTTGCGTTCGTCGATATCCGTGCACGTGCCAAACCAACGTGTGATCGCGGAGGCCTGATTGCGAACCGGCAAAGCGCGCGTCAAATACCAGCAATAGCCGCCTTCCTTGCGCTTGAGGCGGTACTCGATCTCGTACGCGTCGCCTGATTGGATCGCCGAGCGCCAACGTTCGAGCGACTCCTGCTGATCGTCGGGGTGAACGACGTCCGCCCAACTGGTGTCGCCATCCGTGCCCTCGGGGCGACCAGTGAAGTCGTACCAACGGCGGTTGTAGTAGTCGAAGTGGCCGTCCGGGCTCGCGCCCCACACGATCTGTGGCATCGCGTCGGCGAGCTCGCGAAATTGACGCTCGCCGTCGCGCAGTGATTGCTCGGTGAGCTTGCGCTGCGTGATGTCCGTGTGAATGCCCGCCCACTCGCGGATCTGCCCGTCATCGGTAAAGACGGGCACGGCGCGCACCGAGAAATAGCGATATTCGCCGTCATGTCTTCGTAGGCGGTGCTCGTATTCGCACGGACCGCGCGCTGCCACGGCGCGTTCCCAGAGCGCGAGGTTGGGCGCGCGGTCATCCGGGTGGACGGCGTTGAGCCAGCCGCGGCCCTGATACTCCAGCGCAGTCTGGCCCGTGTATGCCGCCCAGCTCGGCTGTTCACTGACCATCGCTCCGCTCGGATCATTGGTCCAAATCACTTGAGCGATGGCAAGGACGAGCGACTGATAGCGATCGAGATGAGCGCGGAGCACCTTCGCGGCGTCCCCACTGCGCTCGATCGCTTCTCGTTCTAGCTGAGCGATACGCAGCTTGCCGATTGCGAGCTCGGCGTCGGCAGTCTCGAGTGCACTCATCGTCCACCTCTCAAAAAGTCCTCCAGGGCGGAGCTGGGCGAAGCCAAACACAGCGGCGACGTTCCCTAACCCGGCATTTCCCTGATCCCTCTCGATACACCCGCGGGCGATCGGCGGATACGGGCCATTCCGAGAGATTTGTTTCCGCTCTGCGCTCTTCGACGGCGAGTGTTACTTAGTACTTCCATCGACTGCGACTAGCGATTCGCCGCAATTACGCCACTCCGACATTGTAGCTACGAGCCAGTGCTGGCTTCCTCCAACGAAAGAGCCGATGGTGGGAAGGCCTATTTGGGCCGCTGCCTCGAGCTCATGTGGAATCTTGCGTGTGCTTCGCGCCACGCCACTCAATCCGCGGTAGCTCGCACTATCGAGCGGCGCTCGTCCCGGAAGCCGCATCACACACCTGCTTTGCGCGCGCGGCTGCGGGTGACTGCGGCGCGAGGCGGGCGAGCTCTGCGCGACCCTCGCTCGTGCGCTTCAGCGTGCAAAGCGCTTGGGCTCTGGCTGCGCGCCGTTCCACGCTGAGCGTGCCATTGGGAAATTCGCGTTGATGTTCGTCCAATACTTTCAACGCATCAGCGGCGCGCCCCGCGCGCAGGTCGCTCGTCGCGCGCGCTAGTAGCGCTACCTCCTGCGCGAGCCGGTCCTGAGCTCGCGGGGCTGGCTCGATCGCTGCCTTCACTGCGGTCGCCGCGACGAGCGGTGCGGGCTCCGGCTCGACCGGCGCGGTGGCTGCTGTGTCGGGCTCAGCAGGCGCTGGCACGGCAGCGCTTGCCGCCGGAGAGGCGAGAGGAGCTACGGCGACGGGCGCAGCGGGCACGCGAGCTCCGGGCCGAAACGCGAAGAAGGCCGCTCCGCCGACGAGCGCCACGCCGAGCGCGACGGGACGCACGAGGCGCCAGACCAGTGGGCGAGCCGGCTTTATGGTACCAGGGCTCGCGGTCGCTGCGCCCGTGCTGAGTCGAGTGTCGAGCAACGCTTCGATGCGAGCGCGGTCGCCGAGCGCTGGCCGAAGCGCTTCTCGACCTGCCTGAACCACCGCTCGAGCTTTTGGACTAAGCGCAGTCATCAGCATCACATCCCCTTGTTTCGCGCTTCGCAGCGCGCCAATGCCGCCTCGAACATTTGCCTCGCCGCGCGAAGCCTCGAGTAAGCCGTGTTGAGAGGGATCTCGAGCACTTCGGCTGCTTCCGGGACCGGCAGCTCCTCGAGCTCCACGAGAGAGAAGATTTCACGCTTCGGTTCGTCGAGCTCGTCGAGCAAGCTGGTGAGCAACGAGAGCTCGGAGTTCCGCTCGGTCTGCTCGAGCGGTGTGGGCTCGCGGGACACCGCTTCCTCATTGACGAACGCAGCGGCGCTCGCTCCAGGATTGGCTCGTTGCACGCGACGATGATTGCTCGCGGTGCGCCGGACCACGCCGTAGATCCAACTGCGCAGCGCATCAGGCTTTTCGAGCGTGTGCAGCTTGGAATGAATCACGATGAACACTTCCTGAACCGTGTCGTCCATCGCGCTCGGCTCGACACCGAGACGCCGCGCGGACGACCAAACGAAGTCGAAGTACCGCTGATACAGTTCCTTGAACGAGGGCAAAGCCGAGTGGGCGGGCGCGGGCGTGCCGGTCGGGGCGTCCTGCTCCGAATGGCCAGCCGCTTCAAGACTCGGTTCCGCCATGCTTCGGTCTCTGATGCAGTGGCGGCGCTCTTCGCTCTCCGTCACAAAATCCACTCCGGTCCAACAGTGATTGTAGCTGCGACCGGCAGCAACCGCTCCACTGAACCGATGTCCGCGATGCCGATCTCGGGCCGCGAGGTTTCGACCTCGCCGTCGATGCCCGCAACCAGCCTGAGCCAAGGTGCGACAAGAACGCCAAGGCGCAGTCCGACGCCAGCCGCGATCCACGTCGCGTCGTTCGATAGTGGCGTGACGTGAGCCCCGTTGCCGCGCGCCGACAAGTGTTGCAATGACACCGTTAGGCAGGGGGCGAGCTCGAAGCGACCGCTCGATAGGTTGCGACAGCCGCGCAGGCCGATGCCGAATCGATCGAGATCCGCGCCGTATTCGTCGAGCAGATTCGTGGCGGTCGCGTGTTGGCGCGACCAGAGCGTGCCCTGGGCGAGCACACGCCAGCGCTCGAACGACGCGCCCGCGGCGAGCCCGAGCCCCAGGCTGGGTTGCCGCAAAGGACCGATGCTGAGCGCTCCGAACGGCGCTAGCAGGAGCCCTCGCTGGGCTCGCGGCGGTGTCGCTTCAGTGCTCGGCGCGCGAGAATTACTCGGCTTCGGAGCAGGAGGCGGTGGCGCGACACTGGGCGCTGGGTTCTCCGGGTCGGTTCGCGGCTTGGCGCTGTTCGTTGGGTTTTGGTTCGTGGCTGACCCGGTGAGCTCGCGCTCACTGAGCGGCTCTTGGGAGCTCAGCAGGAGCGCGAGCGCAACCGCTGCTGCGCCGGCCAGGTCCTTGCACGACGCGCCGTCGATGTTACGCACCCCGACGAGATTGCCCGCGTGAATGACGAGCCGCAGGTGCAGCTGGCCGTCACTCGGCTGGCTGATGGTCGCCTCGGCACGCAGCTCGGCGCCCGTAGTTTTGGTCGGGCCTGCGAGTTGACGCACGCGCGCGAGCACCGCCGCGGAGCTCGGGCAACCGTCTGGCGCGTCCCATCTGAGCTCGACTGGTTGCGCGTCTTGAGCGAGCGCTCGCGCAGGCCAGATCAGACCCAAGGCGCACAGCAGCGCCGGCATGAGCCAAGGCGCTGCGCCGGCTCGATCACTGGGTCGCGCTGATCGAGATGTCGTCCACATAGAGGGTTGAAGCGGGCGGCGTGAGCGCGAGACTACCGACGAGATTACCGACGTACCATTGGCCAAAGCTCGAATCGTCGGTGATCAAGCCCGTGATGTCGAACAAGAGGACTCCGTCCTGGTACAGCGCGACCTCGCCGGTCGTGTCCCGCGCGCGCTTGAGGAAAAACTCGATGTGAAACCAAGTGTCGACCGGAATCGACGTCGCTGGCGTGGCTGGGTAAACCTTTCCGTTCAGCGGCGTATAGGCGATGAGGCCGAGATCCCCGTTCGAACGGTTCACCAGCGTCACGTTCCACAGGGGGTGCAACGGCGCCCCCGCCGCGTCGCCACCCTGGAAGAACCAGAGATTCCAGTTTCCAGCCGCGCTTGCCAGCGCTGGCACGTAGTACCACGCGCCGTAATAGGCGGCAGTGGGCAATACTCCCTGTCGCACGCAGCGCGACTGAAGCGCGTTCAGGTCGCTGGCGTTGACGCTGAACGCAGCCGCGTAACGCCCGGAATGCACCGGCGACGTAACGATCGCGAAGGAGGCGTGTGGATCGCTGTAACAATACCCAGCGAGCAATGTGTAGTCGCAAAATCGGTCCTCGAAACCAGTGGACCAAGGGATCACCACGCCGTCGCCCGCGTCCGGTGGCGCGGAGGCTTCCTGCTCGCACCATTCACCCACGTTCAGTTTGGCGTCGCAGCCGGCCAGCGCAGCGAGCGCGGCGAGGACCAGCCCGACGCGTGGGTGCAGGTTGAAGTGGGAGCCCGCAACCATGCTCAGAGTGTTGAAGGGAATTGCTGCCGCGTCATCTGGGAAGCTCACCCTGAGCTCTTGGACCCGAGCCCTTGGGCCGGTGCGCCGTTCGAAATCTCACCTCTGCCGTCGATTGCGCGACGGAAACGGAGCTGCGCTCGCACTGCGCGGTCTGGCTTAGCCGAAGCGCGAACGCTCGTTTTTGAATTTCCGGCGGCGCCGGACAGCCCTGGCTGGCTATTTGGCAGGAATGAGCTTCGCGTCGCGCACCCGTTGCACCAGCGTTCGGAACACCCGTGCCAGCCCGGCTTCGATCTCGGGTGGGTCGCCGCAAAGTGTGAGCGCTGCGCTGACCGACTCGAGGGTGGACACGAATTCACGCCGGGGTTCAGCGCGCAAGCGACCGTAGATCGAAGGCTTCTGTGGCTTCAGCGTCATGCGGTTCATCTTGTTGAGCCACGGGTTGCGCCACCACAAGGTTTTGGCTTTCGACCAGGTTCCGTCGAGCGCAATCACGCCTTCTAGCGCGCTCGGGTTGACCGTGCGCGAACCACGGCTCGTGACCTGATCGCCTGGGGATTCAGTGTCGGGGAAGAGCACGGCCCAGCGTTTCGGATCTACCTCGGGCTCGCCCAGGGCATGCCCCAAGTTGCGCCAACTCAAACCGACCACGATTTGCGCCTTCGGTAGGCTCGCCGTGAGGAGCTGCGCTGAGCCGAGCAGTGCGTCTCGCTCTTGTGGGTGCTGCAAGATCAGAACGCGTCGTGTCGTCGGGAACAGGGCAATGCGATCGCACACGCACGCCGCGCTCGGACGATGACAGGTCTCACAAGTGGGATCGGGCACGCTGCGCG
The DNA here is from genome assembly GCA_035485095.1 of Polyangiaceae bacterium. Classification (GTDB taxonomy): domain Bacteria; phylum Myxococcota_A; class Polyangia; order Polyangiales; family Polyangiaceae; genus PMG-095. Next base: position 7,659 of record DATHOI010000270.1, read on the forward strand.
CGAGCGTAGAACGGCATACGCCTCGGTGCACGCGGGAATCTCAGCGCGCCCGGCAGACCGTCACTCGGGGCACGAACACCGCGCGCACCTCGCCGCATTCGCAAGGCAGATAGACACTACCCACGAAAGCCTTCAAATTGCGGCGGGATTGCAGCTCCTCGTCGCCGGGCAAGCGGACGGCGATCGAGCGTGTGTTGAACGAGACCTGCACGCCCGCGAGCTCGTGCTTGCCGGACAGTGAAGGGTGATCGAACGCGCCCAGCAACGTGAACATGCCTTCGTTGCGTAATTTTTCGCGAGTCGGCGAGCGCAGGGCGCGTTTCAGCTCGAGTAGCGGCTCGAGCTGTGGCACGTCGCCCTCGAGTGGGAGTCGCTTCAACTGAGTGAGTGTTTCATTGCCGTAGTAGTGAATGCCGGTTCGGCCGTACAAGCGAAAGAAATACGGAATGTCGCCGCGTGCCATTTGCTCGGTTTCGGCGGCGAGCAGTGGCGGCCAGAGCGGCGTCGAGCGAGCTTGCACGTATTCGTCCGTGCCGCGTAAGCACACGCGGATCGGCGCTTCACGTAGCTCGGGCAGGTTTGCAAACACTTCTGCGATGGCGCGCCCGTGCCGCTCGAGCAAGGTCAGTGTTTCGAGGTAGGCCGCGAGCATAGCGAGCAAATCTGCGGCAGCCACCGGCTTGCCCAAGTAGGGCAACACGCGCCGCACACCGCTCGCGTGACGGCAAATCGCCGCGTATTCCGGATCGGCATCAGGCAGCAGTTTGGTCTCGGTGGGCAGCGCGAGATCAGCCAAAACTAGCTCGATGTCGAGTGGACCGAACACGGTCGCGCCGCGCGCGTCGACGCCCAGCACCAGGTTTTCCCAATGTAGGTCGGCGACGCCCAGCCAGCTGAACAGCGCCAGCGATCGGCCCACGATGGCCGCGAGCTCCGCGCGCCGCTGCTTCGAGAGTCGCGGCAGCGGCGAGAGCACCACTCTTTCTTCTTCACCCCCCGCTCGCCCCTTCGAGCCGAAGAAATGGAGCGTGGGCAGAAACGCAAAGAAGCCCTGACCGAAGCCGTCACGCTCGGCCAGCTCGGCGAGCAAGCGTCGAAGCGGGCTCTCTGCGCACAGCAGCAACCATTCCCAGAGCAGCGTGCGCGGTTTTCTAACACGCGTTTCGAGCAGCGTGACACGCCGCCCGAAGTTATGAGAATCACCCAGCTGAGTCTGCGCGCGTGCCATCGACTGCGCGGGGTATACAACCGACCGCGCCACGTGACACGATCGTCGCTCGAACCCGCCGAAACGGCGGGATCCGAGCTCGTCTGATCAGAGCCAAGTTCCAAGCTCGCCCGCGTCGCAGGATTCTCCCCAGATCAGCACTACGGGATCGTCCTGTTTTGTTTCAGATCTGACGTTTAGACTTAAACATCAGATTCCGTGTCGCAGTGGCGTGCGGGTCTGAAGCCGCGCTAGGTGGGAATCATTCGCCGCGGAAGATGCATCCGAGTCCGCACAACAGCGTTGTTCAGGCGTAGTTGCTCGAGAGGTCAGGAACCGGTCAGCAATCGACTGCGCGCCTGAAAATGGGGCAAGCGCGCGAAGCTGCTGAAAAAAAGCAGAAGGTTCGCCGTTGGCAAGCCCTCCCTCATCAACAACACTCGTCGACAGCTCGTCGGCGCATTGCCGCTCGCGCTCGTCAGCACCACTGCATCTCACCTGACGCGTGCGCGGTTCGCTTCATTTCTACTCCAGGACACTTCATGGCGTCACACTCAATTGCCTGCGCTCGCGTGGCGGCGGGCTCATTCCTTCTGCTCGCCGCATGCTCGTCGTCCACCTCGGATGGGTCCACGAGCGAAGGCGGCTCGGGCGCCGCAACGGGGGGCGGTGCGACCGCTGCTAGCCAGGCGGGGAGTAGCGGAGCCAGTTCGAGCAGCGCAGGTTCTAGTGGAGCCAGCTCGAGCAGTGCGGGCTCGGCTGGAGCTGGTTCAAGCGGTGCTGGTTCAAGCGGTGCTGGTTCAAGTGGAGCAGGTTCAAGCGGTTCCGCTGGCTCGAGTGGAGCAGGTTCAAGCGGAGCAGGTTCAAGCGGAGCAGGTTCAAGCGGTTCCGCTGGCTCGAGTGGCGCGGCGAATGATCCCTGCGGCTCGAGCAACCCCGCGGTCGTTCCGCTGCCCACAATCGGCAGCGGAAGCTTCGATGTGACGACTTACGGGGCGGTCGGTGACGGCAAGACCGACAACACCAAGACGTTACAGGCTGCGCTCACTGCAGCGAGTAACGCGGGCGGCGGCACCGTAGTCGTTCCAAAGGGCACCTTCTTGAGTGGCCCTCTCGTGCTCGGCAGCTCGACGGCCCTGGAGCTGTCGGCCGGGGCCGAGCTCCAGATGCTGCCGAAGGCGAGCTACCCCAGCGTGACGCCACTCATCACCGCCAACAACGCCCATGACATTGCGCTGATCGGTTCCGGAACTATTGACGGGCAAGGGCAGGACTGGTGGGACGCGTTTGCTGCGGATTCGACGGTCACACGTCCGCAAGAGGTGAGCCTCTCGAACTCGACGCGCGTGCTGATCAGTGGGCTTCGCTTTCAGAATTCGCCGGAAGAGCACATTTGGGTCAAGGGCGACACCAACGTGACCATCACCGGCATCACGATCTCAACGCTCGCGGTGTCCGGGAAGAGCCCGCCGAAGAATACCGACGGCGTCGATATGTCGGCCACAGGTTCATTCTTCTGCGACAACAACATCGCTGACGGTGATGACAACATCGCCTTGTCCGGCAGCAACATCTACCTCGGCTATTCGACGTTCGGCGTGGGTCACGGTTTGTCGATCGGTAGCATCACGACCAAGGGCACCTCGAGCCTCACCGTCGATCACATCACCTTCAATGGCACGACGTCGGGTGTGCGCCTGAAGTCTGGGCGTGACCGCGGCGGGCTCGTGCAGAACCTGTCGTACAGCAACTTGACGATGACCAACGTGCAAAACCCGGTCTTCATCACTTCGTACTATCCAGACCTGCCCACGGATCCGACCACGGACACGGCGCAAGCGGTGACCGCGACGACGCCTTATTGGAAGAACATCACCATCAAAAATCTAACCGCCACGGGATCGACCAATGGCGGCATCATTTGGGGTCTTCCGGAGTCCAAGGTCTCTGGGTTGACGTTCGACAACGTCAAAATTTCCGCCAAGACGGGCATGGAAATCTTCCACGCCACCGGCGTCTCGTTCATCGACGGCTCGCAAGTCACGCCTGCATCCGGCGCCGCCGTGACGGTCTACGACGCCACCGTGACCGGCACCACGACCACGG
>DATHOI010000271.1:0-3237 GCA_035485095.1 Polyangiaceae bacterium
AGTATCGACTCCAGTCTTCACCGCGCTGTACACGAGCAGGCCGATCAAGAGCAGGGTAATCGGCACGATCACGTAGAAGCGCGTCATCGCCTCGCCGTATTCGTTGATCTGCCCAGCCCACTCGAGGTGGGTGTCGTAGGGCAAGTGAATCGCGTTCTTGATCCGCTGTCGGGCGTCGTCGATCGTCGAAACTAGATCGCGATTCCTAACCGAGAATTTGACGGGAGCGTAGCGAGAGCCATCCTCGCGATAGATGAGCGCGGGCCCATTTTCTTTACTGATGCGCGCGAGCTGCGCGAGGGGAATCGGAGTGCCGTCCGAGCCCGCAACGGTGATGCGCCGAATGGCCTCCATCGAGTTGCGGTACGGCTCGAGCCAGCGCACCGTCAGATCGAAGGCGCGTTCACCCTCGAGCACTTGGGTGACCGTTTGTCCGCCAACCGCGGCCTGAATGACCGCTGCCACGTCGCCCGTGTTGAGGCCGTAGCGACCGCACGCCGCGCGGTCGATCTCTATCCGCACGTTGGGCTGTCCGAGCGTTCTGAACAAGCCGAGGTCATTGACGCCCGGAACTTTGTCCATGAGGGCCATGATCTTCTCGGCAAAGCCTTCATTTACTTTGAGGTCTGGACCCACGACCTTGATCGAATTTTCACCTTTGATCCCGCTGACTGCTTCCTCCACGTTGTCGGAGATCATCTGCGAGAAGTTGAAGTCGGCGCCCGGGAACGCCTCGTTGAGCTTCGCGGACAGCTGCTCGGTGAGCTTTTCCTTGGTCAAACCGTGCGGCCATTCGCCGAAAGGCTTCAGGGGCGCGAACATCTCGATATTGTAGAAGCCCGACACGTCGGTTCCGTCGTCGGGACGGCCGAGCTGCGAGACCACCGTGTCGACCACTTTGTTCGTGCGGTTTTGCTCCGTGCACGGCGTCTTCTCGTCATCCGGACAACCGCGGATGATGTCGCGCATGCGACCCACGTAACGCGAGGATTGCTCGAGCGAGATCGACATCGGCAGCGTGGCGCGGATCCACAGGTTGCCTTCCTCGAGCTTGGGCATGAATTCACCACCCAAGAAACGCAAGCTGAAGCCACAGATGACGACCGGAATGAGCGCCAAGCCGATGGTCAACCAGGGTCGTCGCAGCGCGACCGAGAACAGCGGCTGATACAGGCGATCGAGCGCTCGCATCACGACCGTGTCTTTTTCCTCTTCTTCGGCCTTGAACACCAGGGACGCGAGCGTGGGGGTCAGCGTGAGCGCGAGAATGATGGCGCCACCGATGGCGAAGGCATAAGTGAGCGCCATCGGTGAGAAAATCACGCCGGCCACGCCGGTCATGGTGAAGAGCGGCAGAAAGGCGACCGAGATGATCAAGCTCGAGAACATCATCGGGCCGCCCACCTCCCCTGCACTGCGCAGCACGCGGTCGACGATCGAGCCCCTGCCGTGCGCGCCCAAGTGCCGAAACACGTTCTCCGTCATGATCACGGTGGAGTCGACGACGATGCCGAAGTCGACCGCGCCAAGCGAGATCAAGTTGGCCTGTGTGCCCGTCCCCACCATGCCCGTGAACGCGATCAGCAGCGCCAGCGGGATGTTGATGGCCGTGATCAGGGCCGCTCGGGCGTTGCCCAAAAATAAATACAGAACGATGCTGACGAGCAACATGCCGACCAGCAGATTCTCGGTGACGGTATGCGTCGTCAGGGCTACGAGCTTGCCTCTGTCGTAATACGGCTCGATGTCCATACCGGGCGGGAGCAGGTGGTTGTCCCGAATGTAGGCGATGCGCTTGCGCACGCCGGCCAAGGCGTCCGTCGTGTTTCCGCCGTAGCGCATCAAGACGGTGCCCTGCACGATATCCGCCTCTTCATCGCGGCCGACGATGCCCAGGCGTGGCGCATGGCCGATCTCTGCGGTTCCGATGTCGCGAATGCGGATCGGCGTGCCGTTGTGCACGTTCACGACCGTGTCGTTGATGTCGCCCGTGTTGCGAATCAGGCCGAGCCCGCGCACGTTGAAGGCTTGTTCACCGATGGCGATGCGTTGCCCGCCCACGTTCTGATTGGCATTGCCGAGCGCGGTGGTGACCTGGCTCAGCGTGGTGCTCTGCCCTTGGAGCCGAAACGGATCGACGTTCACCTGGTACTGCTTGGTCTCGCCGCCAAAGCTCGTGACGTCGATCACGCCGGGCACCTGCTTGAACTGGCGCTCGAGGATCCAGTCCTCAGCGGTCTTCAGTTGCTGCGTCGTGTAACCCTCGCCGACGACTCGATAACGGAAGATCTCGCCGATCGCGTTCCACGGAGAAATCTGCGGCGCTGCATTGGGTGGCAAGGTCACGAAGCGCAGCCGATTCAAGACCTCCTGGCGCGCCTGGTCGTAACTGATACCCCAATCGAAGTAGCACTTGACGTCACTCAACCCGAATAGCGACTGCGACCGCACATGGTCGAGGTTCTTCATGCCCGACATCGCGATCTCGAGTGGGATCGTGACCGAGCGTTCGACTTCTTCGGCACTCCAGCCGTCGGGCTGAGTGATCACGTCGACGAGCGGCGGAACCGGATTCGGGTACGCCTCGATATCGAGATTCTTGTAAGACCACAGACCCACGCCCACCAGGCCGAGCGCCAGAAACATGACCAGGAAGCGCGCGCTGAGCGCCGCTCGCGCGAGTTTTTCGATCATTGGTTGGTGAGCAGCAGCGCTCCGGAAGAAACGACGGTGTCATTGTCGGCCAGCCCTTGAGTGACTTGCACGTAGTCACCGGGGATGTCGTCATTGACGGTGATCGGCACGCGCGAGAACCTCAGTTTACCGTTCGGTGCTGAGCCGAGCGCCTTGAACGCCATGGTCGTTTCACCGAGGTGCAAAACGGCGGCGCGCGGGATCGCGAGCAGGCGTTGACCGATCCCCGAGACAGCCACGGTTGCGTACATCTCGGGTCGCAGCTCGGACGTGGGATTGGGCAGCGTGATGCGCAGCTTTTCGGTGCGACTCACCGGGTCGAGCGTGCCCGAGATCCAGTCGACTTTGCCGTCGAATTTGCGGTCCGGGTATGCGACCACGCTCACCTGCACGGCGTCGCCCACTTTGACGTGTGCCAGATCCATCTCGTACACGTCGGCCAAGACCAGAATCGGATCCAGAATACCCACGGTGAACAGCTCGGGGGTGCTGCCACCACCGCTGCCATATTGACCTTGAACCTCCATGCCCGGGAAGATCGAG
>DATHOI010000272.1:0-2730 GCA_035485095.1 Polyangiaceae bacterium
GTCGCCGTCGGCCCCGTCTCCTATGAGCTCGTGCTCCGGGGCGTCGCCTACGGCCGCATTCCCGCGGGGTCGTTCGTGCGTCATGAGTCCTGGCAAGTGTGGCGGCGCTTAGAGGACATCGAAGCGCAGAGCGCCGGTAACCGACGGCAGACCATCGAAGACCTTGCCGTGCGCAGCGCCGCGGTCGAGAAGCGCGCCCGCAGCGCGTTCAGCGAACCACCACCTCCGCCGAGCGGCGCCGAGCTCTCGTCGCGCACTGAAAATATCGATCGCGCGCCTCGTCAAAGTCTTCGTCCCGCGGCGGTCGATCCGGTCGGCGTGCTGTCTGGCGCAACGGAGTTGGGGGAAGCACTGCTGCTCACCGTCGTCACTGCCGTCACTGCCGCCGGCGCCGAAGTCGGGCTCGTGCACCGCATGCGCAGCGATCTCGGCGCAGCAATCACCGTCGGCGGGCACGGCCCGTCCACCGAACGCTTGCTCGGCGAGCGACTCAACGTCGACGACCCAACGCTGGCGGTCGCGCGCGGTGGCCACAGCGTGCTCACCGAACCACAGTGCGGCGAGGTCGGGCGGCACCTGCTCGGCCGCATGACGCGCTGTTTGCCCGAGGTCAAAAGCGTCGCCATGGTCCCCCTCTTGGTCTACGGCGAGCTGGTCGCGCTGTTCGAAATTGGGCGCAGATCTCGGCCGTTTCGCGCGCGCGAGATCGGCCGCGTAGAGGACGTGGTCGAGGCGCTCGCGGAGCGCAGCGTCGTCATGGGTTGGGCTGAGTAGTTTTTTCGGGCGTGGGCACTGGCGCCGTCGTCCAAACGCTCACGGCACTGGCAAGCCGAGCGGCTCGCCCTGACTCGCTCATTCCGCCGGCACGTGCTCGAGCGCGCTCTCCAACGCAGACATCTGCTCAGCCCGCGAAAACTGCAGCTCATGGAGCTTCGCGTACAGGCCGCCCTGCGCCATCAGCTCGCTGTGCGTGCCTTGCTCGACCACGCGCCCTTTGCGCAGAACCAAGATCCGATCCGCCTGGCGCACGGTGCTCAAGCGGTGCGCAATCACGAGCGCGGTGCGACCGCGCATCAACTCTTCGAGCGCACGCTGTAGTCGGGCCTCCGTGTCACTGTCCACACTGGCCGTCGCCTCATCCAGAATTAGGATCTGCGCGTCGCGGTACAGCGCCCGCGCGAAGGCGATCAGCTGGCGTTCACCGGTCGAAAAATTCGAGCCGTACTCGTCCACGCGCGTGTCGATGCCGCGTTCACGCGCGCTGAACAGGTCGAGCGCGCCGATGCGGCGGAGCACCTCCTCCACACGCGCTCGGTCAGGCTCCTCGGAGGCCGCAATGTTGCTCGCAACGGTGCCGGGGAACAGCACGACATCCTGCGGAACAACGGCGAAACGGCAGCGCAGCACGTCCCGCTTCAGGCCGGCCACGTCATCGCCATCGACGCGAACGGTGCCGCTTTCGACCTCGTACAGCCGCAAGAGCAGCGCCGTGATCGTGGTCTTGCCCGAGCCAGTGGGACCCACGAGCGCGATGCGCTCGCCGCGCCGCGCCGCGAAGCTCACGTCAGCGAGCACCGGCGTGCCCGGCTTGTAGCTGAAGCTCACGTTCTCGAACTGAACCGCGAGCTCCGGGTCGCCCGCCGGCTTTGCGACGCGCGGTGGTGCATCCGGCTCGACCACGTCGAGCAAGCTGAATACGCGCTCGGCGCCCGCCATCGCCGCCTGGAGCAGCGTGTAGCGCTGCGCGAGCTGCGAGATCGGTTCGAAAAATTGCGATAAATACGCAGTGAACGCGACGAGAGTTCCGAAGCTCACCGGTCGGTAGCCGAACGACACGACCACGAGCGCCAGACACACCGCGGCGATCGTGTCGATCGCCGCGTCCTGAATCGAATCCCACTTGATCGCGCTCATGGTCGCTTCGCGATAACTGAGATTGCTCTCGTCGAACTCGCGCGCCGCCGCCTCTTGGCGACTGAATGCTTGGATCAAGGTCATGCCCGTGACCTGCTCGTTCATAGTCGCGTTCATGCGCGAGGTTTTGGCGCGAATGGCGCGGAACGCCTCGCGAATATTGCGCCTCACCAGCACGATCAAGAAGGCCATCGGCGGCACTGCCACGAAGGCGATGAGCGACAATTTCCAGTCCAGGACGAGCATGAACACGATGATGCCGACGAGCTTGGCCAGATCCCCGACGGCGCTGAGCGCACCGGACGCGAACATCTCCAAAATGGCGTCGGTGTCATTGGTGACGCGCGAGACGAGCCGCCCGACGAGCTGCTTGTCGAAGAAACCGAGCCGCAAACCTTGCAAGAACTCGAACACCTCACGGCGCATGTCGGCGACGGCGCGTGCGCCCGCCACTTGCACCGCGTACATCTGCACCAAGCCCAGGATCTGTTCGAGCAAGAGCACGGAAGCCAGCAGAAGCCCGCCGTGAAACAGCGCGACCCGGTCGCCGTTCTTCACCACACCGTCGATCGCGGATCGCATGATCAACGGTCGAACGAGCGAGCTCGCGGACGTGAGCAGGATGACCACGATGGAAGCCCAGAGCAGTAAACTGTAAGGCTTCAGATAGCTCCAAAGCCGCTTGGTCAGCCGCGCGTCGTAAGCTTTGCCGAAGCGCTCTTCTTCGTGAAACGCCTTGAGGATGCGCTCGGTGCGCTTCTTGTCCGCGCGACCACCGTGAGCACCCGCTTTGCCAGACTCCGTCGAGGCGACGTG
>DATHOI010000273.1:0-3647 GCA_035485095.1 Polyangiaceae bacterium
CCACATGAGCCGCAAACGTGTCACGCTCGAAGCATGAATTAAGCTGAAAACGCCTGGCTCAGTTTGCGCACACTCGCGAGAAAAGCGAGCGGTTCGAGGATGTGACACGCCGGCACGTCGCTTGCTTTAGTCGGCGCACACTGCGGAGGCCGCTCGCAAGTTCCACTCGCGAACAGCGCGGACGCCTCAGCGTGCAGCGACCCCTTCGCGGATCTACCCCAGGCTTTTCAACCACCCATAGGTCTCATGAGCAACGGCCGCAAAATCCTAGTCGTAGACGATGACGAAGCCACCTGTGACTTGCTTCAGATGATGCTGAAGCGGCAGGACTACGAAGCGGTCACGGAAACCTCGGCGCGCGCGGCATTGAACCGCATCGCCAACGAGGACTTCACCGCCGTGCTGACCGATCTCGACATGGCGGAGCTCGGCGGCATCGAGCTGTGCCAACGCATCGCAGGCGTGCGAGCCGACATTCCAGTGATCGTCGTCACTGGCATGGGTAGCCTCGAGAACGCCATCGCGGCCATGCGCGCCGGGGCGTTCGACTTCGTGACCAAGCCCGTCGATCCGTCGCTCTTGTCGATTAGCGTCAATCGAGCCGCTCAGCACAAAGAGCTGCGGGAGGAGGTGCGCCGCCTCCGCGAGCGCGCGTCCAGCCTGAAGGTGGACGGCGTGATCGGCAATAGCCCTGCGATGGAGCGCGTGTTCGACCTGGTCGCGCGCGTCGCAGAGGGTGACGCTTCGGTGCTGATCTCGGGCGAAACCGGCACCGGCAAAGAGGTCGTCGCGAAAGCCATTCACCAAGCCAGCGGCCGCAAAGGTTCGTTCGTAGCCGTCAATTGTGCGGCCATGCCACCGCACCTGCTGGAGAGCGAGCTCTTCGGCCATGCACGCGGCGCATTCACGGACGCCAAATCACAGCGCACGGGCCTGTTCGCGCTGGCCGACGGCGGCACCTTGTTCTTGGACGAGATCGGCGAGATGCCGCTCGAAATGCAACCGAAGCTACTGCGTGCGCTCCAAGAACGGACGATTCGTCCGGTGGGAGCCAACACCGAGATTCCGTTCGACGCTCGTGTCATCACCGCCACCAATCGCGACTTGGAGAGCGAAGTTTACGAGAAGCGCTTTCGTGAGGATCTGTATTACCGGATCAACGTCGTGAAAATCGCGCTACCCCCGCTTCGCGAACGCGGCATGGACGTGGTGCACTTGGCCGCGCACTTCCTGGACAACTTTGCCGCTCGCGGCAACAAGGGCTCTCTCACTTTGTCCGAAGGTGCCGCCGAGAAGCTGCTCGCTTACAACTGGCCGGGCAACGTGCGGCAGCTCGAGAATTGCATGGAGCGCGCTGTTGCTCTGGCTCGCTTCAACCAGATTTCCGTCGATGATTTGCCCGAAAATGTGCGCGGTTACACCGCGGACCGCTTCGTCGTCGCGGTCGATGAAATGGCAGAGGTCGTGAGTATGGACGAGCTCGAGCGCCGCTATATCCACCGCGTGCTGGCCTTGGTCGAGGGCAACAAGTCGAGGGCCGCACAGCTCCTTGGCTTCGACCGACGCACGATGTACAGAAAGCTCGAGCGTTACCAGTCGCGCCAACAGCTACCGCGCGAGAACGAGACCCCCAAGCGTGCACACGAAGCCTGACCCGCGGTTCTTGTCCATCACTGCGCATGATCTTCGAGGCGCCGTCGGGGTGATTGACGGCGCCATGAAGGAGCTCGTGCGTGAGGTGTCGAAAGACAACGCCGACGCGCCGAAGCTCACTCAAATGATGACGCGCAGCACGCAACGGCTGCTGCTCCTAGGCGATCGTCTGTCGTCACTAGCCAAGTTGATGGATGGCAGCGAGCTCGAGCTGGCAGACAACGTCGATCTGTCGGTATTGGTCAAGGACGCCGCCAATCGAGCGTTTTCTGCACATGCGAGGCGTACACTACGTCTGCAGGTCGAGGGCGCGCCGACCCCACTCACGGTGCACGCACCGAGCTTCACCTCAGCCATCGCCGAGCTCACCGCATTGTTTTGCAGCTTTTCTCAGACGGAATTGAAGCTCAGCGTCACTCGCGAAATCGACGCAGTGCGCATCAAGTTCGAGAGCGATAACACCAGTGAAAGCGTGCAGCGTGCGCTGCGCGATCGTGGCGCGACGACACAGGCCAACGCGGGCCTCAACTTCGCCGAAGCCGTGCTCGCTCGCCACCATGGGACGATCGAGCTATCCGAGAGCGACGGTTCGCGCGCTACGATCAGTCTTCTGCTGCAGCGCCCACTCTGAACGAGTCGGCCGTATACTTCGCGAACGGCGCATTGCAGTGCGAGCGGTAAGGCACGTGCTTTGCAATTACTCGTCCGTATGCACACCAGCAATGACAAAGGCCCGGGCAGCGAGCCCGAGACTGAGGCGCGACTGCGCGCTCGCATTCACGAGCTGCTCAAACGGCATGGCCGCGTCGACGCGAGTAAGATTGGCATCGTCGTCCGTGCGCGACAGGTTCTGCTTTGGGGCTCGGTCGGCAGCGAGAGCGAGCGAACCACGGCAGGCGAAATCGCCGCCGGCGTTGTCGGGCGACTCAACGTGATCAACCACATTCACGTGTTTCAAACGTTGGGCTGAGCCTGGCTTAGTTCTGAGTGGCTGCCGCTAGTCGAATCCGGGCGCGCGGCTCACTGAGCAGCCTGATCGATCTCGATGCCGGCCACGCGCACTGGGCCGCCCGTCGAAGCCAGCGTGAGCTTGCCGTTCGTCACCGTGACCGGGTACGGGCCGAGCTTGGCCCAAGCCGGCGCGCCACCGACGGTCTCCGCCGAAAACGTGTCGACGTCCGTGCCTTGCACCAAGAGATCGGCGGTGTTCATGCCGTCACCCGAGATCACGTACGGATAGACCCAATAGCTGCCGTTCGGCACACTGAGCGTAGCGCTGGCAGTGTCTAGTACGATGGCTGACTCGAGCATCGCCAAATAGGCCGGATCCGGCGTTGGGGACGGCACGACCGTGCTGTGAAAGACCTCCCCCGAGAACTGCACGATGGCATCGGCACCCGCGAGATAAGCCATGCCCGCCGCAGAGAAGGCGTCGCCCCCGAAATTCACTGCCGTGTAAAAGCATTGCTGCGGCACGGTGTACGGCGGCGGCGTGCCCCACGCGAGCTGCCCTTGACGATACACGGTCGCCGTTTCTTCCTCCGTAAAGGTGGTCACGTTCTGAAAGGAGTAGTCGGTGTTCTGATCGAAGAGCCGATCGGCGGCCGTGCCGTCCTGAATCGATTGCGTGAGCTGGACGACGTCATTTTGCAGCAGCACCCGCGAGCCGGTGAAGGTGATTTCCAAGTAGGAATCAGCGAGAGCGACCGGATCTGGAAGCACGCGGGTGATGTTCCACTGTGTTTGCGGCGCGATGCTCGCGCTATTGAGCAGCGCCTGAGTGGCGTACGGCACGACCGGATCGGCGACATCACCGCGCGCGAAATAGTAACGAATCGCCAAGTCCTTGAGTTGCACGGGCGTCGTGTCGAGGTACGTGAGCTGCAACTCGAATTGCAGCGTGTTCGTAGCCCGCACGTCGACCACGGTCAGAAACTGCAGATCGAACAGCGGCTGGCAGGTCTTGGCGACCGTGCAATCGGCACTGATGCAAT
>DATHOI010000274.1:0-3990 GCA_035485095.1 Polyangiaceae bacterium
GAACTGAGCACCTTGAGCCATTGGTGTCGCGTCCGGGTTCGAGCAGGCGCTTTCCTTGTGTCTCGGTGTTTCGCTGGGCGTCGGGCGGCGGCGTGCTCTGGGGCGTGGCGGGCCGATTCGAATCGGGTCCGGCCGTAAGACCAGATTCATTTCGAGCAGTCACCCGCCTTTTGCTCCCGCGCGCCGCCACCAGTACCCTCCGTACTCGTGAGCACTCTGATTCGCGTGACTGGCCTTCGCAAGGAGTTTCGCCACGGCTTCTTCATGCGCCGCGTGCTGGCCGTGAAGGGTGTCTCGTTCGAAGTGGCGAGCGGGGAAATTTTCGGCTTCTTGGGGCCAAATGGGGCGGGGAAGACCACCACGATAAAAATGCTGACCGGCCTGATCTCGGCGACCGGTGGCGAAGCGACGCTGTTCGATGATCCCGTGCCCAGCGCTCGCGCGCTCGCACGCGTCGGGTTTCTGCCCGAGAACCCGTACGTGTACCCGTATCTGACGCCGACCGAGTTCGTCGAGCTGTGCGCGCGCTTGTCGGGGCTGTCGGGCCGCGCAGCGCGCTCGCGCACGCGACAGGTGCTGGACCAGGTGGGAGTGTTGTATGCCGCGGACCGTCCCGTGCGACGCCTGTCGAAGGGCATGCTGCAACGCACCGGGCTCGCCGCCGCGCTCGTCTCCGATCCGGAGCTCTTGATCTTGGATGAGCCAATGAGTGGGCTCGACCCCGTCGGGCGCAAAGAGGTGCGCGACTTGATCTTGGACGAGCGCAAAAATGGCCGCACGATCTTCTTTTCAACGCACATTTTGAGCGACGTCGAGACCATGTGTGACCGCGTCGCGATCTTGAGAAAAGGCGAGGTCGTGGTCAGTGGGCGACTCAGCGAGCTGCTACGCAGTGACGTGCGGCGCACGGACATCGCGCTGCTCGGCGCGAGCGAAGAATTTGCCGCTGAGTGCACTGCGGCTGGGCACTCCGTGCGTCGCGTCGGAGCGCGCTTGGTGATCGAAGTCGAGGGCGAGTCCAAAATCGCTGGGATTTTGCAGCGCGCGCTGGAGCTCGAGTGCGTCGTCTCGGAGGTGATCCCGAGGCACGAGACGCTGGAAGACTTGTTCGTGCGCGAAGCCATCGAAGCGTGACGCTGACTCGGCGGCTGGCGGGAGCCGTCGGTCGTGTCATGAGTGGCGACGGCCGCGTCAATATCGGTCGCTAGGTAACATCACCGCGCAAGAGATTCGCATCGAGTGCTTCTTCCCGCCGACGAAGCGACGGCTGTGCGCGCGAGAGCGGATCTTGTTCTCGACGAGATGCTGCTTGAGTACCTCGCCCGCGTGCTTGCTGACCGTGAGAGCGGCGTGACCGAGGTCCAACGCAAAATTCCCGCGGACCTCGTTCTCGCCAACCGCGACGCAACTTCCGGATCGGCACTTAGGCCGCCGCTGATCTTGTAGAGACCTAGATATTGCGGATCCCAGTGATCGAGGACTTCATCCGAGGTACCCGCATTCGATAGCGCTCGAAGTAATCCGTCGTCTGGAAGGGGCGCATCCAGGTCAATCTTTGCGTCTCGCGCTTGCTCAAGCGCACGACGCAAATACTCCGGCAGGGCTGACCCACGCTTGCTAAGAATCTGTGATCGCTCGTGGTCGGGCTCGTCGTGACCTAGTCGGCGGTGTGTTGTGCGAAGCGATTCTTGTTCTCGCCCGGAGTACATGAGCGAGATAAGCTTGCGCGTGTCCGCGTCGTCGAACGACTTGATTTCCGTTACCAAAGCCAAGTAAGCCGCGCGGGGCTCCAACACCTCTTTGACAGCGCGCGCCATTGCGTCGCCGTAAAGCGAGCTCGTGCTTTCCGATGCGCTGTCTGTGCCTCCGCTTCCGCAAGCTCTATGACGCGCTCTACACGCGTCGCGAACGCGCTTCCTCCGTTCGGCGGTGGCGGTGGCGATGGTGGTGGTGCGGTTGACGGCCGTCTCCCGCCTCCGCTCATCTCTCTCTTGAGCGTCTGATAGGCTTTGCCCGTTGCGGCACGGCGTTCGCGGATGCTTCGCTTGAGTGTCGAATTGGTCATGTCGTTCATCTCCACGCGCAGCGCTACAAAAGCCGAGCCTTCGTAACGTTGCAGTGGGGAACGAGCGCCGGAACCCGAGGGCTAACCTCTTCTCCCGTCGCGATGGGCTCTGCTCGGCGAGCCGGTGACGGACAAGGCGCGGTCCGCGCTTGCGCACTGAGTCTTGCGCGCCCGTGCCGAAGCGGTCAAGACGGTCGAACCGCGACCGCCCCCTCATCCCATCAAAGACGGCTGTGAAAACGAGCAGTT
Source organism: Polyangiaceae bacterium (assembly GCA_035485095.1). Taxonomy (GTDB): domain Bacteria; phylum Myxococcota_A; class Polyangia; order Polyangiales; family Polyangiaceae; genus PMG-095. The sequence goes on from DATHOI010000274.1 coordinate 2,315, forward strand.
ATGATTCACGAATCATAACTTGGGTGAGCTTGCGGAGAGAAAACTGAGACCAAAATACACTGTGAATTAGTCACAGAACTATTGCCTCAGGCCCCACAGAGCGTACGGTATATGCCGTACAGCATCGGAGTAAGGAAAATGTCCGACAATAGGAAGAGCACGGCAGCCGAAGCCGCGTCGCGTTGGGCGGGGTTCCAACCTCCGGCACTTCCTGAAGCGGATAAGCTGAAGCGAGCCGTGGAGTCAGCACGAAAAATGACCCCGAAGCAGGTTCTTCAGGTGTCGATCAGCGCTGGCATCCACAATGCCGACGGTACGCTGACCCAAAAGTATCGCTGAGCTCAAGGCGCTCCGGGCGGGCGGAACGTTCCTAGAATGCATGCATGATCGCGCACTGCGATCTGAATGTGTGTCTCCAGAAAAATTTCCGACTTGGCACCGGCTCCGTCATCATAAACGGAATCGCCCTCGAGGAACGCACAACGAACGGACTGGTACGTCTGACCTTCCTTCTCGAGGAACTTCAGCGACCAGTTCACGACCGCACAATCAAGAAAGCGGAGCTTCAGCTGCTTGCCCTTGTTTTGCGGCACGCTACCGCCAGTTGCTTTGATGCTTTCCGCGTAGATCGGAGCGAGCTCCTTCAAGATGTCCGTGAAGCGGGTATCAAGAAGATCAAAGCAGTTTCCGAGTTGGATATGCGCGCCCACAACGGCGGGCTCGTCTTGCCAATGCTCCTCCGCCCAGCGCCACGCTCGATCGAGCCCGTACTCCCAGAAATAGACGCCAGCGCCGAGCCAATCGTACGCATTCTCGCTGTGTTTGAATAGCGCTCCGCCGAGCACACCCTCAGCCGTCGTAGCTGAGCAGCCGTGGTAACCGTAGACCGTGCGGGCGTAGTGCACTCCTCACGCCTACGCGGGCGCCCGCTGAGGCGCTACGCTAAAAACGATTTGGGCCCGGTTCGCGGCTGTTCGGGCGGGGGCAGTGCGGGGGCAATCTGACCCGCACCTGCCAGAACCTACCGCGATTTATCAACAGTCGCGCCGATCGCCTTTCAGCCCGTTTGGGCTGCGCATCGGCTTGAATAAAAGGGCTCCAGCTCAAGGACTCGAACCTTGGACCCGGCGGTTAACAGCCGCCTGCTCTACCGACTGAGCTAAGCTGGAATGTGTGAGGGAGCGAGAGACTAGTCGCCGAAGTTCGAAGGTCAAGAAGATCTGTGCCGATGAGCAGGCTGCCGGTCGGGTGGAGCTGTTTTGGCTGATTTTCAGCTCGATTCGTCGCGCGCTGGCATGACGAATCGGTGCGCGGCGCAGCGTTTCGGCGTGTGTCACCGACCCGCTGCCTCCTTCGGTCGTTGACGGATCGCCGGGCCGGATGCCATAGCGCTCACGTGACGCCTGCATCCGACGTTCCGGCACCGTCGCCAACGGTGGCCCTCGAGAATCCAGAGTTGATGGTCGCCCAGCCGGCGCAGCCGGCCACGGGCGCAGATACGGCGCGCGCGGCGGGTCGCGGGGGGCTCGCGGTCGCGTTTGCCAAGATCTACTTCATCGTCGTTGGCTTGGTGCAGCAAATAGCGCTCCCGCGCTTGCTGGGCCTGGACGGTTACGGCGCGCTGGCGAGCGTGCTGTCGATCGCCGGCATCACCTACAACCCAGTCACGACCACGT
>DATHOI010000275.1:0-3966 GCA_035485095.1 Polyangiaceae bacterium
GGACGCGCGCGACCATGACGATGCGGTCTGGGTCGAAAAGCAGGGTGAAGGTTTTCGTGCCTGGATCGCCATCGCGGACGTGAGCGAATACGTTCAGCCGGGGAGCGAGCTGGACAAAGAGGCGCTGCGCCGCGGTTGCACTATCTATCTGCCGGACCGTGCTATTCCGATGTTGCCAGCGGCACTCGCTGCTGACCTGTGCTCGCTGCTGCCGGAGAAGGAACGTCTGTGCTTGTGCGTGATCGCCGATCTGGACCGCGACGGGCGAGTGAAGGAGTTCGAGATCGTCGAAGGGGTAATGCGGTCAGCCGCGATGCTGACCTACGGCGGGGTGGCTCGAACCCTCGGTTTTAGCGAGCTTCCGCCGAAGAGTGCGCCCGCGGAGGCGTTCAAAAAAGAGCTCCGCGTGATGGAGGAACTCACCAAAAAGCTGCGTAAGGCCCGCATGGCTCGCGGGTCGCTCGACCTCGATCTCCCCGAGGCGAAGCTCACCCTCGATCCGATCACCAAAGCTCCAGTCGACGTCACGCGTCGCACGCAAGATCCTGGCATCAAGCGCGCATACAACATGATCGAGGAATTGATGCTCCTTGCCAATGAGCTCGTCGCGACTTGGTTGGGTCAGAAGAAATCGCCGACCATCTTTCGCGTTCATGGCAAACCCGACCCGACTAAGCTCGCCCGTCTTGGAGTCATCGCCGAAAAATTGGGCGTCGAGTTCAACGCCGACGAGATGAGCGAACCGCTCGGCGTTTCGAAGTTCTTGCAGCGCATCTCGACGCACGCCAGAAAGCAGGTGCTCGAGATGCTGCTCCTTCGCTCACTCAAGCAAGCCGCGTACGACATCAAGAATGTCGGTCATTTCGGGCTGGCATCCAGCAATTACCTGCATTTTACCTCGCCCATTCGACGTTACCCGGACGTGCAGGTGCATCGCGCCGTGAAGCATTTGCTCCGCGGCGGGAAGCCCGTGAGCACCGAGGCTGCACTCGAGCAGCTCGCGCAAAGTGCCACGGCGGCCAGCACGCGAGAGCGTGCCGCGATGGACGTCGAACGAGAGGTCGTCGACCTGTACCGCGCATTGTTGATGCGCGATCACATCGGCGAAACGTGTGAAGGTACGATCACCGCGTTGGTCGGCAGCGGTGCGTACGTCACTCTGGACGCACCGTTCGTTGATGTCCTGATACGACACGAGAGCATGGGTCCGGATCACTACGAGCTGTCCGAGGACGAGTTGAGCGTTGTCGGCGTGCGCTCGGGAGACACGTTGTCCCTGGGCGATCGCGTGGCCGTGGTCATCGAAGACGTTGCTGTCTTGCGCCGCGCGGTCTACGCCAAGCGCATCGTTCCAGACAGTGTGCTCGAAGCGCTGGACACAGAAACGTCAGAAAAGCCGCTGCCCCGTGTCGCGGGCCGCCGACCGGGCCCGCGTGTTCCCGTGCGAGGCCGCGCAGCTCCCCCGATGTTGAAGGTTGGGCATCGTCCTACCCCGACGCGCAAGGGGGCGGCCAAGTCCAGCACGGCAGGCGGCAAGAGCTACAAGCCAACCCGCAGCAAAGGCGGCGGGGGTGGTAGCGGCAACGGCAGCGGCGGCAAGAAACGTCGCTGAGTCGCGCTCAGGTTGCGGGCGCTATCAGATCGCGACCCATGAACGCACGCAGCACCTCGGGGATCGTGATGCTCCCGTCGCGCCGCTGATATTGTTCGAGGATCGCCACCCAAGTGCGGCCTATCGCGAGCGCCGAGCCATTCAAAGTGTGGAGCAGCTTCGGCTTGCCTTTCGGCTCGGGTCGGTACCGGATCTTGGCGCGACGCGCCTGGAAGTCACCGAACGTCGAGCAGCTCGAAATCTCTCGGTAGGTGTTCTGTGATGGCAGCCAGACTTCGAGATCATAGCCTTTGGTCGCCTGAAAGCTGAGATCGCCCGCGCAGTGCTCGACGACGCGGTAATGCAAATTCAGGCGTTTCAGCACCTCTTCCGCATGGAGCGTGAGCATTTCGAGTTGTTCGAGCGCGTGCTCCGGCGCGGCAAACCGCACGAGCTCGACCTTGTCGAACTGATGCTGCCGAATGAGCCCGCGCATGTCGCGACCGTAGGAACCTGCCTCGCTGCGAAAGCATGGTGTATAGGCGGTGTAAGCGCGCGGTAGTTCGCTCGCTTCCAGGATCTCGTCTGCGTGCAGATTGGTGACTGGTACTTCTGCAGTGGGGATCAAGTAGAGCGCGCTCGGGTCGTTCGGGTCGCTGCGCTTGGTCTTGAATAGGTCCTCTTCGAATTTGGGAAGGTTGCCCGTGCCGCGCAGCGCCTCGGCCTTAACCAGATACGGGGGATACACCTCGGTATAGCCGTGCTCCAGTGTGTGCAGGTCCAGCATGAATGCAGCGAGCGCGCGCTCGAGGCGCGCGCCTTGCCCATACAGCACGGAGAAGCGTGCCCCCGACAACTTGGCCGCGCGCTCGAAGTCCAGGATCCCTAGCTTTTCGCCCAATTCCCAGTGTGCTTTCGGCTCGAAGTCGAAGCTCGGCTTGTCGCCCCACGTACGTACGATTCTGTTCTGTTCTTCACTCGTACCGTCAGGCACCGAAGGGTGCGGCACATTCGGAATGTGTAGGAGCTTCTCCTCGATCTGCCCTTCGAGCTCGGCCAGCTCAGCCTCCAACCCCTTCACGCGCTCCGACAAAGCCTTCAGCTCGTCGCGGCGCGCGGCCATGCCGTCCTTGTCACCGCTCTTAGCGAGCTTGGCCATCGCATCGCTGGCTGTGTTTCGTTCGGCTTGCAGCGTCTCGGTCTTGCGGATCAGCTCGCGGCGAGAGCTCGACAGAAGCGCAACGCCATCGAGAGCTTGCGCGAACTCCGGGCCGCGCCGTGCGAGCTGAGCCCGGACTTCATCGAGGTGATCGGCGACGTAGCGTGCATCCAACATCCTGTGTGTCCTTGTGCTTGCTCGCTAGTGAGCAGGCACACGTCATAGCGTAAACCACGCCCTTTTGCACAATCCAGCCAGTCCCAATCGCGCTCAGACGTGTTCAGAATCCGATGCCCACGCCGACCCCAACGCCGAAGCTGACGCCGCTTTGCGGTTGCACACGGTAGTTGCGCACAGCAAAAATTTGGGTCACCAGCGTGCACGCACGTCGTCCCGGGCCGTCACAGCCAAGCCAGACGCCATGAACGGAACGATCTCCGTTCGGCTCGAAGAATACGACGCGACCATCGGGCTGCAGACTCAGCCATGCGCGCTCGCCGGTCGGTGGTGCTGCGTTACTGACTCCCACGTAGCCCAATGCCGCGTTGTCCGTACCCACGAGGTGCCCGTCGGGTTGCAGTACGGCAAACGGTTCATAGTCTTCATCGGTGACGCGCCCAACGCGATCGATCACGAAGCGCAAGCGTCCACCCTCGACGACTCGTCCGTTCGGCTGAATTTCGATGCTGTCCTCGTTTGGACGATCCCAACGCGCCGGCGTGATGAGCAGTGCTGACCCGCCCTCGGCCCAGCGCGGCGGCGCGCTCGGCGCGCAGCCCGCGATGAAACACGAGACCAGCAGCAGCACGCTTCGAGCAAACCCCTGCACCGGCAGAGCATAGCGTCGTGAACGGTCCAGGGAAAGCAGGCGGCCGGCCACCCGCCCTCGAGACACTGGACATGGTCCTCGAACGTGAGCTCTCGAACCCGCGTGCCCGGACTTCGAGTAAGTCCCAAAAGGCCGCAGTATTTCGCGCGGATTTCCTGGCCGAAGTTGGGCAGAATACGGGACACTCAGTGCGGAAGGAATTTTCAACCATGTCGCTTCGTCCACGGCTCGTTCTTGCTCTCTTGGCGGGGTTCGTCGGAGCGCTCGCCGTTTCTGCGCTTGCCGCGTGCAGTGTCACGCCCCTCGGCGCGACGGATACTGGCATTGCTCAGGCCCGGGTTAAGGCGGCACCGGGCGCCGATGCGTTCGATCGCGAATGCGCGTCGT
>DATHOI010000276.1:0-8705 GCA_035485095.1 Polyangiaceae bacterium
TCCGGCCGCGAGATCAGCGCCCATGCCGTTTTCAGACATCCTCGGCCAGGAGCCCGCGCTTCAGACTTTGTATCGCGCGCTCGATACGGGCCACGTGCACCACGCCTATCGTTTCGAGGGGCCGGACGGCGTGGGTAAGGAAATGGCCGCGTTTTCCCTGGCTCAGACCTTGGTCTGCGAAACGGGCGGGACGCGCGCTTGCGGCACGTGCAGTGCTTGTCTGCGCGCGCTCAAGATCTCCGAAGAGGAACCGCACGTGCCGGCGCACCCTGATGTCGTCGTGGTCGAGCGCGGCCTGTATCGCGGACGGATCAGCGCCAATGAAGCGACTGGCATCAGTATCGAGCAAGTGCGACGCATCGTGCTCGAACGCTCGGGCTATCGGCCGCACGAAGGACGCGCGCTGGTGTTCATCGTGCGCGCCGCGGAGGAGCTCACCGTGTCGGCCGCCAACGCTCTCCTGAAGACGCTCGAAGAGCCCGGAGCGAGCACGCACTTCATCCTGCTCACGAGCCGCCCAAACCGGCTGCTCGACACGATCCGCTCGCGCACCTTGCCGGTTCGCTTTTCGCCGCTGTCGGACGCGCTCGTGGCGAGCATTCTGGAGAAGCGAGGCTTGAGCCCGAAGGTTGCGCCACTCGCTCAAGGTAGCGTGGCGCTCGCGCTCGAACTGGCCACGGACGACGCGATCAAAGAGCGTGAGGATTTCGTGGCCGGCGCGCACGCCGCGATCAACGCGAGGGACCTAGCGCCAGCCCTGAAATTCGCAGAAATTCGCCGCGAAAGGGACAGCCTGCGCGCCTTGCTCGCATACTTTGCGCAAACGCTGGCCCTCGCCGGGCGCGAGCGAGTGGCAAGCTCGCTGGTCGAAGCCGAGCAGAGCGCGAAGCGCCACGCCGTCGTGCTCTCCGCCATGCGCGATGTGGAACGCAACGTGTCGCCCGCGCTCGCGCTCGAATCGATGTTCTATCGTTTGCGCCAGGGTTAGCGAGTCGCGTCGCCGAACGTCGCGGACAGCGCGAGAGCCGCCTCGCTGACGCCCTCGAGCGAGTCTGGCTTGGGCAGGAGCGCTGCGATGACCGCCAGCAAATCGCAGTGGGCGCCGACTTCCCGCGCGCGCGCCAAATTGATGCCGCCGATCGCGACCAGCGGAACCCCCGCTGCGCGTGCGGCAGAGTGCGCGTCACGCAGGCCTGCGAGCCCCACGGTTTGATCGGGACGCTCTTTGGAAGTGGTGCCAAACACTGGACCAAACGCGACGTAGTCCGGCTTCTGCGCGAGCGCTTCGGTGAGCTGCGCTGGATTGTGAGTCGATACGCCGACCAAGAGCGTCGGCGCGATCTTGCGCACCAACGAGAGCGGCAAATCTTCTTGGCCGATGTGCACTCCGTCGCACGCGGCGAGCAGCGCGAGATCCGGCCGATCATTGGCGATCAAGCGCGTGCCGGCTGCGCTACAAAGTGGTCTCAGCACGCGCAGCAACTCGAGCGTGTCGTGCGCGCCGCTGTGCTTGGCCCGGAGCTGCAGCAAGGCTGGCCGTGCGGCGAGCACGCGCTTGGCGAATTCCACGACTGCCAGCGGAGCCTCACCGAGCTGCCGCAGGCTGTCGACATCGACGATCGGGTATAGGCCGCGCACGGGGGATATGTTACGCCGCCCCCATGCGTGCCGCGAGCCTATCGCTCGGTTTGGGTTGGTGTTTTTCCGCGCTGGCCGCGTTCGTCGGGGCGGGCGCGGGCGGCTGCGCGGGCGGCAACCGGGCTGTCATTGGTGCGACCATCGACGACGACGCGGGGGTCGAACCTGCCCCCATCCGCGACGCGGGCGCGCGTGACGCAGCTCTCGATGCCAAGTCGGACGCAGCGCCCGTCGCGGCTGAAGAGGAAGCTCCGCCCACGGTCGATCCAGCCGTCTCCCACGCGTTACTCTCCAAGACAGGGGAGGCCACGGGCCTCGCGCCGCTTGGCTTGCGCTTCGAAATCGTGGAGCTCGGCTCCGAGCTGCCCTGGGCCTTCGCAGTCGTGAATCGTGGCACGGAGGCCGCGCAAGTGGATTTCGACGCGCGCTTGCTTACGCTCGAAATCGTGCCGCCGGTCGATTCCAAAACCAAAGCGGGCGCCAAGCAAAAACCAAGGAAACCCGTGCTCTGTCGCTTGCCGGCGGACATCGTTCCAAGCTCGGTCGATCCCGCGTTGGCGATCAAGCTCGAACCCGGCGAGGGCTTGGTCGAAAACTTCGATCCGCGCCTGTATTGTCTCGGTAAGACGCCCTCGCCCCTCGTCGAGGGGGCACAGGTGAGCCCACGTCTGGGGTGGGCTCCCAAGCTCAAAGTGAGCTGGCACAACGGCAAGCGTGCAGAAGCGCCCGGCACGCAGAGCGAGCCCTTCGTAGCGGAGCCGAGCGAGGCCCGTGGTTCGTTGCCGGCAAATGGCGCAGACGCTGGCGAGCGGCGCGTCAAAGAGCTCTCTGGGTCGTCGCTCACACTGGGCTCGGATTTCGCGAACGACACGCACGCTGTGGAGGCTCCACTCGATCCGTCGGGCCTGATGCTTGGCATCACCGGCGGTGACGCGACGGACGAAGGTGCCGCGCTGGCCACGGCGATCTTCACCAACCGCGGTAAAAAGAAGCAGGATTTATATTTTCGGCGCGAGCTCATCACGTACGAGGTGAGCGGTCCGGACGGCGTGTTCGAATGCGAGCCCGAGCCGGATCTGCGCGCGCCCGATCGCAGTGCGTTTCAAACGCTCGCGCCCGGCGGAAAGCTCTCGGCGGTGAGCCGACTGATCGAGATGTGCCCGGCTCACGCCTTCGCGCGGCCCGGCCTGTATCTGATTCACGCGCGCTTCGATGCGGTCGACGCGGGCACTGAATACGGGCTCCACGCATTCACGGGGCGCTTGGTTTCCGACAAGCCCGCATTGGTGCGGATTCGCAAGGGTGAGCTGCCCTTCACTCCATCGAACGGCACCGAGCGGGTCCACGTCGGCGAGTAGCGGCTAGCCTCCAAGCGCGCCGGTGGCGTGTAGGTGTGAGTACTCTGCACACGGCGGTGGCGGATTTTATGCACTCGCTGCGATTTTTCCGCGTACCCTCAAGGCCGGGTCGTCCCGACCGTATCGAAGAGGGAATGCGGAGCCAGGTGGCTAGAACTGTCACGAGGAATGCGCCGCTCGACGTGGGTTCAATCGTCGATCGACGCTACCGATTGAAGCGCGAGATCGCGCGCGGCGGCGCCGGCGCGGTGTTCGAGGCCGAGCACCTGTACACGTCGCGCTCCGTGGCCATCAAGCTGCTGATCGCCGAACAGGCGGACACCTCGGAGTCGCGCACTCGCCTATTGCTCGAAGCACGTGCGCTGACGGTGGCACGCCATCCGGGCATCGTGCTTGGTCTGGACGCCGGCGAGACCCAAGACGGCACGCCCTACCTGGTGATGGAGCTGCTCGAGGGGCGCACGCTCGAGGGCATTTTGGCGGTGCGGCGCCGCGTGGCCGTCGCGGACGCGATTTACCTCGGGATGCAGCTGTGTGAAGCGCTCTCCGCTGCACACGAGCACGACATCTTTCATCGCGATATCAAACCGAGCAACGTGTTCATCTCACGTAACGACGCCGGTCGCGAGGTCGCAAAGATTTTCGACTTCGGCATTGCGCGCTTGAAGCAGAGCGATCAGAAAATCACCCAGCGCGGCGCGGTGCTCGGTACGCCCGAGTACATGGCGCCCGAGCAGCTCCTTGCCAGCGATCAAGTCGACGCCCGCTGTGATATCTACGCCGTGGGCATCACGTTGTACGAGGCCTTGGCGGGCGTGGTGCCGTTCGAGGGCAATTTTGGCGAGGTTTTGCTGAAGGTGTCGACCGAGCCGCTGCCGTCGCTGACCAAGCGTCACCCTGAGATCCCGCGCGACTTAGAGCTCGCCATCGCTAAGGCCTTGGCGCGGGACCCGGAAGATCGTTACCCCTCGACGCGCGCTTTCGCGGAGGCGTTGAGCCAAGTCTCGAACGGCGACGCGCTACCCACGTCTCTCCTCGGTATCCGAGCCGTCGTTCCGCCACCGATACCACGCGGCGCGCGCGGAGCCGTCTTGCCGGCACCGGCCAAGGTGCCGCCACGTCCGGCGTCAGCGGGCATGCCGTCCATCGCGGGGCTCGCTGTCCCGCCGCCGTTGCCTGCCCAGCCCGCGACACGCCGTCGCTTTGCGCGCGCGCCGTACGTCACGCCGGCGCGCATTTTCCGCGCGAACGGCACCACCCTAGACGGACGCAGCGAGGACATTTCAGTCGGTGGCTTGCTGGTGCTCGCTCCGCAAGCGTTCGACCAGGAAGAACACGTGAAAGTGCGCTTCGCGCTGCCCATCACCGGCAAGCTCTTGGAAGTGCCGGCGATCGCGCGCTGGGTGAAGATGGCGCGTGGCACGGGCGCGGTCGGGCTCGAGTTCGCGGCTCTAGCCCCCGATCACCTGGCGGTGATCGAGAACTACGTAACGGCCATGGGCGGCGAATAGCTCGCCACGGTTCGCGCTAGCGCGCTCACTCGGCGCCGGTCAGTTTCGCGCCGCGCGGTACAGATCGAAGCTCGCCGTTCCGTTGTCGGACGCGAAATAGATCAGACACGAGTCTTGCGACAGGCTCGGGTCGGTCTCGGTCGACGCGCCACCGGTGTTGTTCAGCGTCGACAGCGGAATCCCCGCGGCCGCGGGGAGGCCTGTGTCCGGAGAAAGCGGCGCTGCGTACAAGTCGAACGCGCCCGAGTCATTCACGGCGCAGGAGTCATCGACCGACTCGTTGCGGAAGAGCAACAAAGTGCCGGCGACGTTTACCCAGGGCGTCGCGTCGTCGCCTAGGCGCGGGCACGTCATCGCACCAGCTTGAACTTGGAGCTCGAGTACTGCGGGCGTGGTCGGTGTCGTATCGACCATGTCGGACCAAATGAGATCTGCGCTCGTGTTGCCGGTGCGTGTGCTCATCCAATAGGCGCGCGCCACCTTCGGACCTTTGCTAGGCCCAGCGGCGGGAGCCACGGCGACGCTGAAATCCGAGGCCGCATTGAAGGGCGCGGGCGCCATGACTGCGGCCGAGAGCTGGCTGCCGGACCACGTCGCAAGCCACAGGTGCCTCGTGGTCATGTTCGTGACGGTCAGGTCCAGGCGATCGAAAAAGAAATTCTGCTGTAGTGCGCCTGGAGCCAAGAGCGGCGCGCTGTCGACTCGTCCCGTGTCCGAAAGCGCTACTCCGACGCCGCTCACCGGAGTTTGCGCGTACCAAATCTTCGTCACGGCGTCGGCGCCGGAGCGATAAAACAAGTCCGTGCCCGCGCTGGCAGCGCGAGGGAAGCGCTCGGTTCCGCTTTGACTGAGCGTCGCGAGTTTTTCTGGCGCTGCGAATTGCAGGCGCGAAAAATCCGCGCACGAGCGGCAAGTGTTCGTGCCGTCTTGGCAGTAGGTCCCGGCTGCACAGTCGCAGCCAGTGGCGGGCTTGCCGCCAACGCCCGCCGCTCCGGCGACGGCCTTGGCGCCGCCACTCGCGCCAGCCGCGGACATGCCACCCGAGCTGGCCCCCGCTTGCCCGCCCACGGTCCCAGCGCCCGAGCTGCCTGCGCTACTGCCGCCGGCATTGTCGTCCGTCGTGGCGCTGAATTTGCCGCCGCTGCAGGCAGCGAGCCACCACGCGCCGCCCGCGATCGAAAGCCAGACGAGTGCATTGTCCGCCTTAAATAAGCGCGAAACCATCGCTCGGGAGGATGCGCTAGCCGGAGCGCGCTGGCAAATCCAGCGCTTGGCGCGGCTTACTTCTTGTCGCCGGACGCGGCTTTGGCGTGCTTCATTTCGGAAAGCTCGCTCAGGCTGGCCTTAGCGCGCGGGTCGCTCGGGTCGAGGCTCAGTGCGCGTTGATAGGCGCGTTCCGCTCCGGCCAGATCGCCCTTCTTTGCCAAGGCGGTGCCCAGGTTGATCCAGGCGGAACCAAGCTTGGGATCGAGCACGCTCGCCTTGCTGGCAGTCGCGATCGCGTCGTCGAGCTTGCCGGCGAGAAAGTACGCATACGACAAATTCGAGACGAAAGTCGCGCGATCCGGCGCGAGCGCGACGGCGCGGTCGAGCTCCGGCAGCGCCTTGGCTGGCTGATTGAGAGCGAGATAGGCCGCTCCGAGATCGCCGTGAACACGCGCGTCGCTCGGCGCAAGCTCGGCTGCTCGCGTAAACGCGCGCACGGCTTCTGGCACTTCTCCTTGGATCAAATAAGCCGTGCCGAGGTTGGTGAGGCGATCGGAGCTCTCCGGGTCCAGATCGCTGGCGCGTCGCAAGCGCGTGAGAGCCTCCGCCGGTTTACCCGTCGCCAGCAGCGCGACGCCGAGCGCCGATTGAGTTTCCGCGTCGTCCGGCGCAAGCTTCGTGGCGCGGTCCAGCGCGCTGAGCGCGTCAGGCGCCGAGCCCAAGATCAAGAGCAAGCGGCCGCGCTCCACATACGCTGGCGCATAGCTCTCATCCAGCTTGAGCGCTGCGTCGGCCTTGCGCACTAGCGCCAAGATCTGCGGATTTTTCGGAGCTGCGGCGTAGTCGGTGGCCACGTTGCTGTCCGCCAGGGCCACGCGCACCAGGCCCACGATGGGCGCGGGATCCTTTGGCGCGAATTTTTGTGCTTTCTCGTAGTGAGCTTTGGCGCCCACGAGGTCGTCGCTCTCGTACGCGCGATCGCCGGCCGCGAGCTCTTTGTCGGACGCGTCGGCGGTGCCGCGCGCGAGGCCATTTTGGGCGGGTTTTGGCTCGGGTGGGGTCGCTGCAGCTGGTGCGGCAGAAGGCGGCGTCGCGGCGGATGCACTCTGGGACGCGGGCGAAGGTGTGGGCGTGGCGGCGGGCTTCGCGTCCGCGCAGACCGCACCGGCAGCACTCGGTGCACACGCGGGGGCGCCGGCCAGCGCTTTCGGCGCGCTGCCGGATGTAGGACTCGGAGTTGGGCTTTCGGCAGGTGCGGAGGCCGCGGGTGGAGCAGCGCTCGGGCTAGCGGCACCGTGCGCGGCCACAGCGCAGCCGCTCGCCCCGAGAGCGACACCCAGGACGGCGAATGCCGTCATGCCCGGTAGCCGTTGCCTGCGCATCGCGATCCTGCGTCAGGGCGCGTCGTGACGCACGCCGTGCTCTTTGCCGTCGAAGCGCAGAACGGCCTTCTTGCCGTCGATCTGCGTCGCGAGCGAGACCGGGCGCTTCCAGACGCGTACGAGGCTAGCCATGGTTTCGCGCGCGTAGTCGCTTCTGAGATCCACGCCGCGGTGCTCGTGCACGAGCAAGAGCTCGCCTCGGTTCTCGTAATTGGCGTCTTCCACGAAGATCGAGGGATTGCCGAAGTTCGTGAGTTGCGCCAAGAGCTTCTCTTTTACGGCCTGGAATTCACGCGTGTCGATCTCGTAGCGCTCGTTGCGGTTCGACCAATTGAAGGTGAACATCTTATTTTCCATCGCGAATTCCGGGGTCAGAAATTCGTCGATGAAGGTCACGTCGTTGTACAGCGCACGCACCTCGAACACCTTCTGCTTGCCCAAACCCAGGCGCAAATCCCAATTCTTCTTCACGTCGAGGTCGTCGCAGTCTTCCCACTCTTGGCCGAACTGCCCCTTGTTCCAGCGCTCCTCGATATTGCGATACAGCTCCACGCCGAGCTTGTAGGGGTTCAGCCGCCCGCCGCTCGTCGCCATGACGCCCGCGTTGTTCTCGGCGTAGTCGACGATTTCACTCCAGTCGCAGACGTCCTCCGTCATCATTTTCGAGTGCCAGTAAGAGGCCCAGCCCTCGTTCATGATCTTGGTCTGCATCTGCGGCACGAAGTAGTAACCCTCGTCGCGGATGATGCTCAAAATCGCGCGCTCCCAGCGTTCGAGCGGCGCGTTCTCGAGCAGGAATAAGAGGACGTCTTGCTCACGTTGGGCCGGGAATTTGCCCTTCTCGAGCTCGCGCTCGGCTTCCATCTTCTTCTTCTGTTCTTCGATGTACTCGCTCGGGTTGATGAACTCTTCCATGTAGTCTTTCGACTTCAGGCGAGGCACTTCGACTTGCTCCGGCTCTTCATCGGTTTGTGACTCACGCCGGCGCACCACGAAGCGCGACCACGGATCGATCAGGTTCTCGAGCGACAAACACACATCGACGAATTCCTCGACCTTGTGGATGCCGTAACGGTCGACGATGCGCCGCACGGCGGAACCGTGATTGGCCATCTTGTCGACCCAGCGGCGGTTCGGGTCGTACTCCTTGCGCCGGCCCACCGGGTCCGCGATGTGCTCACCCGCGTCGAGATCCGTCGCGCGGAAGGCGAAGTTGTTCTTGAAAAAGTCGACGTGCCCGAACACGTGGCACATCACGAGCTTCTGATCCGTGAGGCTATTGCCTTCGAGCAGGTACGCGTACGAAGGGTTGTTGTTGATCACCATCTCGTAGATCTTCGAGAGGCCGTATTCGTAGCTCTTGCTCAATCGTTCGTATTCCATGCCGAAACGCCAGTGCGGATAGCGGTTCGGGAAGCCGCCGTAGGCGGCGATTTCGTTCATGTGGTCGTAGCTCAGCATCTCGAACACGACGGGGAAAAAATCCAACCCGTGCGCCTTCGCGATTTTCTCGACCTTGTCTTGTTCGTCTCTCAGATAGCGCGGCAGCGTGGTGTTGGTGGCAAATTGCGACATTACTTTCCCTTGCCCAAGAACTCTTTGATGCTGCC
>DATHOI010000277.1:0-2967 GCA_035485095.1 Polyangiaceae bacterium
GGCCGAGCAGAAGATGGCCGTGGCGATCCAGCGCGTCCAAGATCCGACTCTGATCCCTCAGGACCAAAAGTGGACGGTCGAGATCTACAAAGCGCTCGCGCAGGAGTTCATCGAAATCACGCAGAACCGCAACGCGGTGGCGATGCTGGAGCTCACGCTCCAGAAGTTCCCGATGAATCGCGACGCGCCGGTGATGCAAAACAAGGTCGCCGAGCTGTACGATCAGCTGTCGCGCTTGGCTCCCGACAATTCGGCGGCGCGCACTGACTACGCGTCGAAGGCGCTCGAGGCTCGCACCAAGCTTGCTGCGTATGTCGGCACGACGCCCTGGGTCGATGCCAACAAGGACGACCCGGAGGCCTTACAAACCGCCGAACAGTTGGTCAAAGGTGGCCTCAAGCGGGCGGCCGCAGATCACACGAACTTCGCGCGCGGCTACTACGAGAAGGCGCTCGAGCTGAACGACGCTGGCGAGCAGCGCGGTTTGATCGAGAAAGCGATCGCTGAGTATCGCCTGGCCGAGACGGGTTGGAGCGCGTATCTGGACCAAGATCCAACGGCCATGGACGCGTACGAGAGCCGTTATTGGCTAGCGGACGCGCGCTACTGGATCGTCGTGCTGCAAATTGCCATCAATCGCACGCCGAAGCCCGAAGAGATCAAGATCGCCCACGACAGTGCCGTGGCCGTCCGTGACTCGAACGAGGACGACAAGTACCTGCAGCCAGCCGCGTATGACGTGGTCACGCTCGCCGAAAAGGTGCTCGACGACGACTATCGCGCGTTCGACGAGAGCAAAGGCGCACAGGGCATCGAGAAGCGCACCGAGCTGCGTTTCTCAGGCGAAGGCGACGCGCGCAAGCCGATCAAGGACGACGTTCCGCTCCCGGTGCAAGATGCAATTCGCGCGCGTGACGAATACAACGACCGGATCGCGCTCGACCGAGATCCGCAAAAGAACGGCCTTCTGTACTCATTTCAGTCGGCCGATCTGTATTTCGTGTACGGCCAGTTCGATGAGGCCAAAAAGCGCTTCAGGCCGCTCTACGATCAATATTGCGGCGTCAACGAGTGGGGTTACAGGTCTTGGGAGAAGCTCATCAGCATGAGCAACTTCGAAGGCAACGCCGACGAGAGTCGAAAGCTCGCCGAAGGCAAGAGCTGCGCATACGACGCGGAGAGCCAGAAGGCCGAAGACTCGATCCGAAAGCCAGTGAAGCAAGGCGTCGCTTATTTGGACGCGCGCAAGCTGTACGAAGACGCGCAGAAGATGCCGGACGGGCCGGATCGCGTGAAGAAATGGCGTGAAGCCGCGGCTGCTTACAAGGTCGCGCTCGACGCAGCTCCCGATCGCGACGAAGCACCGGAAGCGGCCATGAACGGCGCGTACGCCTACAAGCAGGTGGGTGAGTACGACAAAGCGATCGAGATGTACGAGCTCTTCATCTCGAAGTACGGCAATGAGGCGACGCTGCAGAAACTGCAGAACGGCGACGCCAAGGCCAAGCCACCGGTCGTGGCCGATCGGAAGAAGTACGAGGAACGCGTGAAGTACTTGCAGGGCGCGTACGACGCTCTAGCGGGCGCGTACGTACTGTTTTTCAACTATCCGCGTGCTGCCGAGACGTACGACAAGATCAGCAACAACACGCACTTTGCGCAGGCGGATCGTCGGAATGCTGCGCGCCAGGCGCTATCCCTCTACGCGAGCCTGGGAGACCAGGGTGGCATGACACGCTCGCGCCAACGCTTCCAAGAGCTCGGTGCGTCTCCGAAGGAGATTGCGGAGGCCGACTTCATCGTTGCGAGCGCCGAGCTCAAGCGTTGGGACCAATACAGTGGCGACGAAGGTGCCAACGCTGCGGCGCGGCGCTCCGCGCAGCGCGCGATGGACGACTACTACACGACGAACCAGAAGAAGGACGCCGCCGCGCAGTACGTCGTGCAAGCGGCGTACTGGGGCGCAAAGACGCGTAAGGCCGTCGCCGCTGGCGATACCGACAAGTATTGGGACAACACGATCGCTGCGTTCGAGAAATGGAAGCGGCTGGCTCCGACCGAAGGCGGTAAGAACACGGCGCTCGGATCACGCGAAGCAGGCATGGCGGCGGAAGCCGAGTTCACTGAGCTCGATCAGGACGACGCCAAGAATTTCGACTACGAGTCGGGCTTCCATCACTACAAGGGAACTTCGGTCGAGGTCGTTGCGGAGTATCAAAAGGACGCTGGCGAAGCGAAGAGGCGGTACGACAAGCTGCAACACGTGGTCGATGCCTACGTGTCGCCGGAATGGACGACCGCTGCCATCGCGCGCCAGGGCTCGCTGTACGACTCGCTGCGCACTGGGCTCTACAACACGCGCGCTCCGCAGTTGAAGATCTTCGATGCCAAGACCGAAGCGATCCTGAAAAAGGCTGAAAATAGTGACAATCCGGACCTTCAGGAGAAGGCCGATGCGTTGCGCGTGAAGGTGCAAAACGCGTGGCGCGATCGTCGCGACCAGGAGTTGAACAGTGCCGATCAGATCATGGTCGACCGCTACGGAAACTCGGTGGTGCTCGCCAAGCGCTACAGCGTGTCCAACCCCGAGGTGACGCGCGCCATTCGGCGTCTCGCGTTCTTTACGGACGTGATCGGCGAGGCAAAAATGCAGCAGTACGGCGCGACGGTCAAAGACCTGAACTACACACCAGGCATGTTCCCGCGCATGCGGCCGGGGCAAGACGCAGCTCCCGCTCCGCAAGGCTTGCCCGCGCCGCTACCAGCGTTCGTTCAATGAAAAAGGTGAGGGACATGACACGCTTTTCGACGAATCACCTCACATACACGCGGCTCGGGCTGTCGAGCGTGCTCTGTGCTGGGTTGCTGAGCATTGCCTGTGGCGGTGCGGCAACTAGCAAGGGTGCGGCCTCGCCGGCGGAGCAGACGGCGGCCCCGACCGGTGCGCCAGCGGCGACACCTGCGGGC
>DATHOI010000278.1:0-5122 GCA_035485095.1 Polyangiaceae bacterium
TCTTCGTCTTCTTCGTCTTCTTCGTCCTCATCGTCTTCTTCATCCTCATCGTCTTCGTCCTCGTGTGAGGCCGGAGGCGGAGGGGTGCTCGGGGCGGCCGCGGTTTCAGCTTGGCCCTTGAGCTCTTCTTTCAGCTGCGCATCGGCGCCGGGCGGGCCCGAGTCGGTGGCGGGCGTGGTCGCTTCGTCCGCAGCTTCGGTGGCGGTTTTCGTGGGCTTTTCATCGGCGGCACCCTTGCCACCCCACTCGCTGTCGATCTCGTCGGTCGGCGGCGGGGGAACTGAGAAAACCTTCTTGGGAAGTTCGTCACTCATGGGGCATCTCCGAGTTTTCGCGAAACTTTAGACTTCGGCAAAGGCGGAGGTGATCACGGCTTCCGGCCGATCCCCCGCGAACGCTTGCAGCACGATTCGGCCATCGCCGAGGTTGTAGCCTACGGTGCGGATCGTTTCACCGGGCCAAACAGGTTTTCTGAACTGGGCAGTGAGGCCCTTTAAGCGGCTGGCGTCGCCGCGACAGGCTTCTTGGATTACCGCGCGGGCGAGGAAGCCGTAAGTGCACAGCCCATGCAAGATCGGCCCTTGCTCGAAACCAGCCATACTGGCGAACGCGGGATCCGCGTGCAGCGGGTTCAAGTCACCAGACAAGCGATAGAGCAGCGCTTGCTCGGGCGACGTGGTCTCGCTGTGGCTGAAATCAGGCTGTTTGCCCTCGGGAATTTTCGGAACTTCGCTCTTTGGCGGACGTTCGCCGTTGAAGTTACCTGCGTCACGCACCAAAAGCTGCCATTCGGTG
This sequence comes from Polyangiaceae bacterium, assembly GCA_035485095.1. Lineage (GTDB taxonomy): Bacteria > Myxococcota_A > Polyangia > Polyangiales > Polyangiaceae > PMG-095. The sequence goes on from DATHOI010000278.1 coordinate 796, forward strand.
TCGAAGCAGGGTTCGCCGCCGAGAGTGGTCTTGGTCTCGAGTACCACCTGCGCCAGCTTCTTCATGTCGTAGATGCCGCGAATGATACCCACCGTGTGCAAAGTCCCGGCCGGCGGCAGCGGACGATAGACGCGCAGCGTTTGGGCGCCATGCACCAAGCGTGTCATGTCGCAGCGTGTCTTCTGGAAGAGCTCGCTGACTGGCCCGTAGGCGGGGATCACACCGAAAGTCGGAAATACCTTGGGCCCGCGAGCCTCGTACAAATAGTCGAGCTCGGCGCGTTTGGCGCCGATGCCAAGCGCATACAAGACCGCCGCCTTCCAATCGTAATTGAAGACATGGGGTTCGGTCTTGAAACCGATCGTGGAAAGGTCGAGGCTCATGCGCGCTTTCGGGCGACACCGTTATCGCGGGGCCTACGCTTGGTCAATCCGCGCACCCGCACGGCACGCCTCGTTCGTTCCAAGCCCATGCAACCCCTCATCGATCCGGCGCAAATCCTGGCGCATGCCTTGGCTGGCTGGGTCGTCGACTTGCGCGGTTGGGCATTGGCTTGGGCGCGCGTTACGCCGGCATTGACACTGGTTCCGGCCTTTGGGCTGACCGCGTTGCCAGCTCAGAGCCGGGCAGCATTGGGCTTGGCTCTCGCGGTCAGCATCGCTCCAGCGCTGCAGCCCGCCTCACTTTCGGCGCCGTTTGGCGTGGCGCTGCTGCTCGAGGCCGCGCGCGGCTTGCCCGTCGCGCTGTCGGCAGCGGGCGCGCTGTGGGCGGCTGGCATGGCCGGCGGGTTGACTGACAATTTGCGCGGCGCGCGCGAGACTCAAAGTCTGCCCGTGGTCGATGACGACGTATCGCCGCTCGGCGCGTTGCTCTCGATCTTGGTGGCGCTGGTTTTTCTCGAGGGTGGGGGAGCTGCGCGAGTCGTTGCGGCGCTCGCGCTGAGTCCTCCCGTTTCGCACGGCCTCTTGTGGCAGGTCGCAGCCGGCCTGACCCATTCGGTGGAACTGGCTTTGGCGGTTGCGTCACCGGTCGTCGCGGTGTCGATCGTCGCTGAGCTGTCGAACGCGCTGTTGACTCGAGCTGCAACGCCCGCCCACGTCGCGGCCTTGCTCGCGCCGTTGCGATCAGTGGTGATCTTGATCGCATTTGCGCTGCTCTTCGAGCGCATGACTTCGTTGCTCGCCACGAGCGCGCTGCACGCGCCGTGAAGGCGCAGCCCAAAAAAATCAGAGGGGAATGCGATACGCCAGCGTGATGCCCAGCGAAAACATGGTGTTTCGCCCGGTGAGGGAGGCTTCTTCGAGCAGTGGATCTTTGGCGGCGGTGTTGGGCAAGAACCAATTGCCGTAGCGGAACACGGTGCCCAGTGACCAATGGTTCGCCAGCCAAAATTCAGCACCGAGGGCCGCCCCTAGGCTGCCGCCTTCGGTGCGAATCGTGGATGCACTGCCCCCGACGAGCGCGAGATCTTGTTGTTGATTGGAGACGGCGAAGCGATCGCTGACGACCGCGAGGCCGCCCGTGATGCCCCACCAAAGCTCGACGCTCTCGCTGATATACGGGTAGTGACGAATCGTACCCTCGAGAGTGAGGTAGCTTCGGCTGTGATCGCGCACGACACCCATGGGGTTGTTGGGCGGCGCGTCCGTGGTCGGGATCAGCCCCAGCAAGAAGCCTGCTCCGAAGGCGAAGCGGCGATTCGTGCGAAACAGCTCCCAAGCGTCGAGCTCGAAGCTGGTGTCGCCTTTTTTGCAGCTGTTGGCGGCGCAAACCAAAGCGCCCGGCAGTGTGAGCCAGCCGACGCCGACTTCGGCGATGCCGGTTGGACGATTGAGTGCCGCGAAGCCGCGCGCCACCCGAAATTCCTCGATCGCGTCGGGGTCGCGTGGCTGTGCAGGCAAAGTTTGGGCGCGTGCCGGCAGCGCGGCGAACAGCGCGACGAGGCCAGCGCACGAGCCCGCGCTCAGGCCTCGAAACGCAATCATGGCGTAGCCTTGAGGCTCGTTGCGGGGACCGCGGGTTTGATCCCGAAGGCACCGAGCTCCGTGGCGATGCCGAGCGCTGCGCCCGCGCCGAGCGCGAAACAAAGCAAGACGAACAGCGCGCGGCGAGTTGCGCCGGCGGGCGCCGAAGGCGAAGCGTGCAGGGCGGCCCTTGGTGCCGGCTCATGACTGGCGACTTGCGCGTGCAAAGCGTGTGCTGCCGGTGAAGTGCCGGGGACCGTTGGGGCGACGGCGTATCCGCGGCGGGTTCGCGATGAAAGTCCGAGCTCGCCGTCGAGCCCTGCCGAACGCGCGACGGCGATGAGCTCGCGCGCGAAAACCCGTGCGTCGGGGGCGCGTGCGGCCGCGTCCTTAGCCAGGTTCTGCTCGATGAAGTGCGCGAGCTCCATCGGAATTCGTTCTGCCTTTGTGCTGAGGAGCGAGGGAACTGGCAAGCTCTGGTGCTTGAGCAAAATTTGGATCGGGTTTTCGCCATCGAACGGCGTCTTGCCCGCGAGGCACTCGTAGTACAAGGTGGCCAGCGCGTACACATCGCTAGCCGCGGTCGCGTCGCCGCCCGCTGCACTTTCCGGTGACACATAGCGCGCGCTGCCGAAAATGGCGCCAGCGTGTGTGGCGATCGACGGGTCACCGTGGTCGACGCGTGCCACGCCAAAGTCGAGCACTTTGACGAAGTCCGTGTCGTCACCGCGTTGCACGAGCATCACGTTTTCCGGCTTCAAGTCGCGATGCACGATACCACGCTCGTGCGCGACACCCACCGCGTCGGCAATTTGCAGCATGATATGCAGCGCGCGTGCTTGCGTCAGCGCGCCCTGTGCCAAAAATGCCGAACGCAGCGAGAGCCCGTCCAGGTACTCGAGAGCCAAGTACGGCACGCGCATGCCGCTGCTGTCCAGGTCACCGAGCGAGAGTACGCTGACCAGGTTGGGGTGAGTCAAAGACCCTGCGACGCGGGCCTCGCGCCGAAAGCGGCTGCAAAGCGTGTCGTTGGCGGCGAGATCGCGGTGCATGATCTTGAGCGCGACGCTGCGTTCGACTCCCTGCTGGTGTGCGCGATAGACGCGGCCGACGGCGCCCGTGCCGATCAGCGCTTCGACCCGAAATGCGCCGGCGATGGTTTGGCCCAAGTACGGGTCGGGGCCGCTGTCGAGTGCGCGGAGCGAGAGGGCGCTGCCGTCGCGTGGGCAGAAAATCACGCCCTCGGCATAGCTTTCCCCACAGCTTGAGCAGCGACGCCGGGGCTCGCCCATAGGCCGCGTAGCTTAGCATGCGGGTCCTCGGTACACGCGGAAGCGCTGGAAATGCCTGGCCAACGAAAGGATTGTTACTTGGGACCCGCATCACTAGTGTTCGCCCGCCCATGACCGACGAGCCCCCCGAGACCCCGCCCGAACCGGCTGACGTGCCGGCCGCGGCCGAGGAGCGTGAGCGGGCGGGGATATACAGCGTCAAGCTACCGACTTTCGAGGGGCCGCTCGACCTCTTGCTGCACTTGATCGAGGAGCATGAGCTCGACGTGATGGACATCCCGATCGCGTTCGTCGCCTCGAAGTACGTCGAATACATCACTCTGATGGAGGAGTTGAATATCGACGTGGCGAGCGAATACCTCGTCATGGCGGCAACCCTCACGCACATCAAGTCGAAGATGCTGCTGCCCGTCGTCCCGACCGACCAGGAGGACGAAGCGGAGGCAGATCTGGATCCGCGGGCCGAGCTCGTGCGCCGTCTTCTCGAATACCAAAAATACAAGCATGCGGCCGAGCAGCTGGCGGCAAATCCCGTGCTGGGTCGGGACGTGTTCCTGCGCGGCTTGCCGGCACCGAGCGTGGAAGGCGCGGCGCCGCTAGCTGGCCTGAGCCTGTTCAAGTTGCTGGACGCCTTTCAGGGCGTTCTCTCGAGAGCCAAGACGACGGTCGATCATCAGATCGATTTCGAGCGCTTTTCCATCACCGACCGCATCAACGAGCTGTCGGATCTGCTGAAGTCACGCGGCAAGGTGCTGTTCGAGCAACTGTTCGACGGCGCGCGTAGTCGCGGCGACCTGATCGTCACTTTTTTGGCCATTTTGGAGATGACGCGGCTGCGGCTGACACGCGTCGAGCAAGATGGGCCGCTGATGCCGATTTTCGTGGAGCTGGCCGTGAACGACGACGGGGAATCGCCCTCGCTGACCGACGATCTGGACCACGCATACGGAACGGCTGTGCGGGCGCCCGAATCCGATGAAGAAGCGCCTCGCCATGTCCGTCCGTCCGACGACGATGACGACGATGACGACGACGATGACGACGACGATGACGACGACGACGACGATGACG
>DATHOI010000279.1:0-9081 GCA_035485095.1 Polyangiaceae bacterium
AAGGATCTGTGCGACGACAAGGGCATCGAGATCGCGGGCCCGGGTTTCATCAATCTGACGCTGCGTGACGACGCGCTCGCCAGGGCGCTCAGCGAAATGCTGGCGCATCCGGCGCTCGGCGTGCAAAAGGCCGAGGTTCGCGAAGTGTGTGTGGTCGACTACGGGTCGCCCAACATCGCAAAAGAGATGCACGCGGGGCACCTGCGCTCGTCCATCATCGGTGACACGTTGTGCCGCGTGCTAGCGTTTCGTGGTCACGAGGTGATTCGACAAAATCACATCGGCGATTGGGGTACGCCGTTCGGGATGCTGCTCGAGCACTTGCTCGACGTGCAGCAGGAGGGCGCGGCGGGCCTGGACCCGAGTCAGATCAGCAAATTCTACCAAGCCGCTCGCGCTAAGTTCGACACCGACGCGACGTTCGCCAATCGCGCGCGGACGCGCGTAGTGCAGTTGCAATCAGGCGACGGCGCGACGCTGAAATTGTGGCGCGAGTTCGTGGACAGCTCCAAACGCTACATGGCCGCCGTGTTCGAGCAGCTGGGCGTGCAGTTGGTCGACGCGGACGTGCGCGGGGAGAGTTTTTTCAACGATAAATTGCCGGAAATTGCCGCCGATCTCGAGGCGCGCGGCATCGCCGTCCTGGACCAAGGCGCGCTGTGCGTGTTCCCGCCCGGTTTCAAAGGGCGGGACGGGGAACCCTTGCCGTTGATCGTGCGCAAGCAGGATGGCGGCTTTGGCTACGCCGCGACCGACTTGGCCGCGCTTCGCTATCGGCATGAGGTGCTGCACGGCACGCGCCTTTTGTACGTGACTCTCGCGGAGCAACAGCAGCATTTCGCGATGGTGTTCGAGGTCGCAAAAATGGCGGGTTGGCTCGCGCCGCCCACGCGCGCCGAGCACGTCGCGTTCGGAGCCGTGCTCGGTGAGGACAGGAAGAAGCTTGCTTCGCGCGGCGGTGAAAGCGTCAAGCTGATCGCGCTGCTGGAGGAAGCGGTGGAGCGCGCTTACCAGGCGGTGCTCGAGAAGAACCCCGATTTACCGGAAGCCGAACGGCTGCTCGTCGCGCGGCAAGTGGGCATCGGCGCGGTCAAATATGGCGACCTGAGCAGCGACCGCATCAAAGACTATGTCTTCGACTGGAAGCGCTTGGTTGCCTTCGAGGGCAACACCGGTCCCTATTTGCAATATGCCCACGCCCGCATTCACTCGATCTTCCGCAAGGCCGGCGGAGAAGGCGGAGCCGGAACGATCACGCTCGGCGCCCCGGCGGAGCGGGCGCTGGCGCTCGAATTGCTCGCCTTCGGACGTGCGCTTTCGGAGGTCGAGACGACGCTCGAACCGCACAAATTGTGCGTGTATTTGTATGGTTTGGCCTCGAGTTTCTCGAGTTTTTTCGAGGCTTGCCCGGTGCTCAAAGCAGAGCCCGCGGAGCGCGCGTCGCGTCTCGCGTTGTGCCAGCTGACGGCGCTGACCTTGGCGACTGGCCTCAATCTGCTCGGGATAGCCGCGCCGGAGCGGATGTAACGCTGCGCTCACGGGTGACACGTCGGAACAGGCGCAGCGCGAGCTCGAGCGCCAGGAGCGCGAGCGCCACGAAGCCGAGCTCGGGCGAGGCATCGACGCTGCCTACGTTGCCGTTCGCTCGCGCCAAGGCAGCGGTGTCCGGAGACTTGCGCGGCAAGGTCGTGATCTCGCTGGGGTCGATGGTTGCGACGCGGTCTTCACGACGGTCGTCGATGCGCACGGCGTACGGGCCTGCGACGACGGGCGTGAAGGATTTTTGCGCGCCGCCGCTGACCGCCGTGTGCTCGTGCGGAGCGAGTGAACCTCGCGGGCCGTCGATCGTGACGTTCGCGTTGGCCGGAAAGAGCCACTCGCTGCCAGCGACGCTCTGCGTGACACCCCGGCGCGTGCTCGCCTCCGCCACCAGGTAGTCGAGCAGCGCGAGGAACGCGGGCCGCAGTGGGAAATCACTCTGCTCGATCGAAGTGGGCAAGGCGATCGTGAAGACCGCGCCGCGGCCGAGGCCGCGTTCGGTCAAGAACGGCTGTCCATCCGAGAAAGTGGCTAAAATCTTGGCTCCCAGCAGATCCGCTGCGGCGAGCCCGGCTCGCCCGTGGAGCGCTAAATCATGAACGCTGGCCGACTCGGGCCCGAGCCAAGCGAGCGAGCCGTCGTTGATGCCGCCGGTGGCGGTGCCCTCCCAATGAACCACGCCGTGCACGAAGGGCTCGAGCGTAGCGCCGAGCGGCGTTTGCTCCGCGCGCGGTCCGAGGAAGGCCACCGCGACGCCGCCCTGTTCGACGAAGCTGACCAATGCGCTGCGCGCTTCGGGGGTGATACCGCCTGGGTCATCGAGCAGTACCAGTGCGTTGCCGCGGAGCTCACTGGGGTCATCGGGCAAGAGTGCGGCGGGATGCAGCACCGCATTGCTTTCGAGAGCGGCGAGCGCCTGCTCCACGACGGGCGCACCGCCCGTTTCAGCTGCCGCATTCGGGGAGTCCGCGACGACGAGCACGCCGAGTGCGGCGGACTCTGCGGCCACCGACGCGCGGTCGTCGCTGGCCAACGCGTCGCCACCGCTCAATTCGAGCACCGGGTGCTCGAGCTTGGGATCGACATCGAGCCCCAGATCTTGAATGCCGGCTCGCGCGGCGAGTGGCACGGGCGTCGCGTTCTTGCTGCCCGCGAGTGAGAGGCTGCGTCCGCCGGCGGCGGCGCCCGAGGTACAGGCGACGCGCGCGTCGATCCGGCGACCATGGCGTTCTGCCCAACAAATCCCGCAGTTTTCTAGCGGGGTGCTGAGCCCGGCGACGGGCACCCAGAGCGCAGGCTCGCCATCCGGTAGCGCGCCGCCGGCTAGATCGCTGAGCAGCACGACGCGTTTGTCGTGATGGGACAAGCCCGCCAAGCTCGAGCGTGCCATGCCGACCGCGGCTTCCAGATCCGTGCTGCGATCGCTGTCTGCCAGCTCGCTCAACGCGTGACGTGCGGCGCTCAGATCGGTGGTCGCGGCAAGCGCAAGCCGTGCTGGCTTCCCGGCCAGCACGATCGCGATCGCGTCGCCCTCGCGCGCCGACCCGAGCAGCTCTTCCGCCGCGCGCTTGGCGCGATCGAAGCGGGCGCCGTCCGAGCCTCGCGCGCGCATGCTCTGTGAGTCGTCGAGCACGATCGCAAACGCCACCGAAGCGCCGGAGCTTCGCGCGAGAGACAGCCGCGAGCAACGCACGAAGGGAGTCGCGCCGATCACGGCCAAACACAGGATGACGAGCCCGCGCAGCAGCAGCAGCAGCCGATCCTCGATCGTGGCACGCTCGCGGGCGAGCGAGCGCGCCGCGGGCACGAGTGCCGCGGGCGGAAACGGGCGTTCGCGCACCTTGCCGCGTCTTAGCAAGTGCGCGGCGATCGGGATGACCACGAACAGACCGACACCCAGGGCGGCGGCGACCAGAAAGCTCACGCTCGACCTCCCAGCGCGTCGAGCACATTTCTGACGATTTTTACCGGGTCGTCCGCGGTACTGGCTCGGACGAGCGAGCCCGAGCGCGAGACTAAGCGCTCGGACCAGGCGCGCGTTTGGGCTTCGAGCGCGGCCAGGTACTGCGGGCGCGCGCTGGCCGCGTCGGTTTCGACGCGCGCCTCGCCTTCCAGCGCGCGGAGATGCACTGGACCAGTGAACGGAAAGCTCAGCTCGACCGGATCGAGCACGCGCAGCGTGATCAACGTCTTGCCGCGCACGCCGAGCGCGCTGATGGCGTCCAGCGCGCCGTCCGGCAGATCCAGTAGATCACTCAATACGACCACGCTCGCGCCACGCAGCGCGCGCCGCTCGACGCGAGCCACTGCGCGTTCCAAGGCGCCTAGGTCGGTGCGCAAGTCCGCGCCTGGCTGCGCGGTCTCGAGCGCGCCAACGACGCGCTCGAACGCCTCTCGGCCGCCGGCGGTGGCGAGCTCTGCGGTGCGTTCGCCACCGAGCCAATCGAGCGACACGCGGTCACCCGCGCTGACCGCTATTTTCGTGAGCGCGGCGGCGATCAGGGCGGCGAAGGCGTATTTCGGTGCGGGCGCGCTGTCTCCGCGGAAGCTCATCGAGGCGGTCGCGTCGACCAGCAAGCACAGCGTGCGGTCGGTTTCGGTCTCGAATTGCCGCACCAGTAGCTCGCCGTGGCGGAGCAGCGCATGGCGGTCGATGAAGCGTAGGTCGTCTCCTGGGACGTAGCTGCGCTGGCCGCCGAACTCGATACCCGCGCCGCGCCGCCGGCTGCGATGCGCGCCGGCGTACACGCCGTCGGCCACGCTCTTGGCGTGCAGCCGCAGTGGCGCGAGCTTGCCCCAGTCGAGCGCGCGACGGAGCTCGCCGGTTGGGGCGCCTCGAGGCGAGTCGCTCAAATGCCTCCGCGCGCGCAGGCTGCCAGGATCTTCGGGCTGAGCTCGACGGGATCGAGCGCCGCGTGCTTGTCGCGTTTGCGCCACTCCGTGCACGCCTGCGTGGCGAGCCCGGTTGCGTCGAGCGCGACATAAGCCTCGAGCAATTGGCGATTGACGATGGCTTGCTCGGGCTCGGTGAGCGCTCCAGAAGCGAGAAAACGGCTGCCGCGGCTCGCCGCATCGACATAGCGCCCGCCCTTCACGTCCGCGATCAGCGCGGGGATTTCCTGCGAAACTTTGCGCTGTGCGTCGCGCACCGTGCCCAGGGCTTCCGAGCAGGTATTGCCGGCGGACTCCTGCGCGGCTTTGCGACCGAGCTCGCTGAGCGGCAGATCAGTGAGCGGGACGAGCACGACGTCATTGGGCTCGATCTTGTGGCCATTGAGGCCGTTGTAGCGATCGAGCACCCAAGCCTTGTTCATGTCGCCGTAGTACTTGAAGGCGATCGTGACGAGCGTCTCGTTGCTGCCCGAGACCAGGACCCGCAAATTGTACGGCACGACCAGCTCCGCACCCTCTTCCGGCGTGAGCCACGGGTTCGAGCCGTTCGCGATGGACAGCACGTCGGAGCGGTTGGCAGCGCCGAGCAATTCGGCGGCGAGCGTTTCCCAAGTATCGCCGTGTTTGACGACTCGGTGACCGACGGCGGGCACCTCGAGCCGCATGCCCTTGACGATCGGTGACCCGCCCTCGATGCCGAGCAGGTTGGCGTCGACCAAGAATTTTTCGTACTGGATCTTGCCGTAGTACTTCTCGGCGATCGACGCCAAGGTGTCGCCTTGCACGACGACGTGCGTGAAGGCGCTCGCGGTGTGCGGCACACTGCCCAAGGCAACGGAGACCGCGAGTGCGAGCGCGAGGCGAGTAGCAGGGAGGCGCTTCATGACGGGCGGGAGTGTAGGTGGAATCGGCCAGCACCGGGAGTGGTCGTGCGACTACCGAAATAAATCACAGCGTACGCAGCGGATCGGCGTCCTGCGTGGAGAGCACGATGTCGAGCTCGCCCCGGCTGAGCTCTCGCAGTCGTTGCGCAAATTCCGGCAAGAACCCGCGCTCGGTGTGGCTGTGCTCGGACAAAACCACGCTCGCGCCGGCCCGCAGCTTGGCCAGCACGTCGTGGTGGCGCATCTCCCCGGTGACGAACAGGTCCACGTCGCGGACGTGCTCGAACAGACTGCCGCCCGCACCGGCGCAGACCGCGACACGCTCTATCGGCGTGCCAGCGTCCTGCCGGCCGCTGCTGGCGACGCGCAGCGTAGCGACGCCCAGCGCGGCTTTCAGGCGCGTGATCGCCTCGGGCAAAGAGATCGGCGTGGCGAGCTCGAGCAAGCGCCCGGCGCCGACCTCCGACTGCGGCGGGGTCGCGAGTGGATAGACGTCCCAAGCCGGTTCCTCGTACGGGTGATGCGCCGCGATCACCCGCGCCAGGTGCGGCAACGCGCTACCCGAACAACGCATCTCGAGGCGGACTTCAGCGGCGAATTCTAGGCGTCCGCGTTCACCGACTCGTGGTGTCGCGGCGTCGTTACCGAAAAACGAACCTTTGCCGTCTAGCTCGTAGCTGCATTCGGAGTAATTGCCGATGTGCCCGGCGCCGAGCTCGACGGACAGCGCGCGGCGCAGCTCCTCGACGTGTGAGCGAGGCACGAACACCACCAGCTTGAGCTCGCTGGCCTTGCTCGCGTGCGGCACGAGCGCTCGACACGCGCCGGGGCCGACTGCGCGCGCCAGCCAGTCGTTCACGCCATTCGCGGCGGCGTCGAGCGCGGTATGCGGCGAGTAGATGGCCAATTTCGCTTCTAGCGCCCGCACCACGACGCGCTCGTCTGCGGCCGACGCGCGCAGGCGTTTGAGGCCCTTGAAGATCGGCGGATGGTAAGCAATGACCAGATCGGCCTTCTTTTCGAGAGCCTCCGCGAGGACGCTTTCGCTGAGATCGATGCACAAAAAGGCGCGAGTGACGGAGCGCGCCCGGGCACCGCTGGGTTCCAGCAACAGCCCGACGTTGTCCCACTCCTCGGCCAAATCCAAGGGGGCGAGCTGCTCGAGGAGCGCGACCACATCGGCCAGCGTTTGGCTCATGTACGCGAGCATAGCGCGCGGCGGGCGCTACCGAGGCGGATTTCCGGCTACAATCGAGTTCCCCTGATGCCCCTTTCCAAGTCTGTTCGCAGCCTCACGCTGGCGTGCTTGCTCTCTGCTTGCATTGCGCCCGCTCCGACGGCGCAGGGGGCCGCACAGCCTCCGAGCCCCGGCGTGGCCGCGGCTCCGCTACACGCTTTCGTTTGGCCCCATGGCGCGCGCGCCGCCGTCTCTCTCACCTACGACGACGCGCTCCAAAGTCAGATCGACAATGCCGTCCCCGCGCTTGCCAAGCACGGATTGGTCGCGACCTTCTTTTTGACGGGCACGTCACCCTATTTGCAGGCAAACCCCGACGTGTACCGCGGTTTGGTGGCAGCGGGGCACGAGCTCGGCTCGCACACTATGTATCACCCATGCGACCGCGCGCAGAGCTGGGTGAAGCCCGGCTTCGCGTTGCAAGATTACGATTTGGAGCGCATGCAAAAAGAGCTCGCCGAGAACATTCAGCAGCTCAAAGATCTGGGGCAGAAAGAGCCATTTTCGTTCGCCTACCCGTGCGGTTCCACGTGGATCGGTGAAACGCGGATCAACTACGCGCCGCTGGTCGAGCAGGCGTTCGTGGCCGCGCGTGGTGTCGGGTCCAGCGTTGCCGATCCGAGTACGGTTTCGCTGTTCAACGTGCCGAGTCCCATGGGCAACCAGAGTGGCGCCGATCTTACGCAGTGGGTGGACCGCGCGTTGAGCTCGGGCGGCTGGGTCGTGTTCGTCTTCCACGGCGTTGCGGGCGACTACCTCGACGTGAAAGCCGACGCCCACGAGGCATTGCTCGGCTACCTCGCAGCGCACAAGAGCAGCATTTGGACCGAGCGTTTCGGTGCGGTTGCGAGCTACATCAAGGCGCAGAAGGCCACGCCCGCGCCCTAGCGCTCAGTCTCCGAAGCGAATGTTCGCGGACGACGACTGAGTGATGCGCTGGCGCGCGACGGACTGCGGATACTCCTGCAGCAAACCGTCGCTCGGCACAGCAGCGAGGAGCCGCTCCAGCTCGCGCGCAGAGGGCGGCCGCTCGGCGGCGCGTTTGCGCAGGCAGAGCATCACGGCGACGTCCAGCGCTTCTGGAATTTCGAGATCGGGCCGCGCAACGCGCAACGGTCGCGGGATCTCCCGTTGATGCAGCTCCAAGAGCTCGCGCCGATTGCGCCCGCGGATTGGTAAATCCCCGGTCAAGGCTTCGTACATCAGTACGCCGAACGCGTACAGGTCGGTGCGCGGGTCGACCGGAGCGCCAATACATTGCTCGGGCGCCATGTATTCGGGTGTGCCCAGCGTGTATCCGTCTTGCGTGAGTGATTCGGCTTCGCCCAGTTTGCTCATGCCGAAATCGAGCACTTTGATGCTGCCGTCTTCACAAATGAAAATGTTACCCGGCTTCAGATCGCGGTGCACGATGCCGAGTTGGTGCGCGGCACTGAGCGCGTGACAGACCTGGATGAACATCGGGATCCCGAAGCCGGGAGCAACTGGACCCTGCGCCTTCAGGCGTTGCGCGAGGCTCATGCCGTGCAAGAGCTCCATCACGACGTAGATCGAGCCATCGGGCATCTGGTCGAGATCCAGCGTGCGCACGACGTTGGGTTGCTCGATCGAGCCTTGCACGCGCGCTTCACGGCGCAGCCGTGCGATCTCGGAGGCGTCGACCGCGGCGGCGCCGCGCAGCACCTTGATCGCGACCTTGGCGCCGATTCCGATGTGCTCGGCGGCGTACACGGCGCCGATGCCACCTGAGCCAATGCGATGCAAAATGCGGTATTTGCCGCCCAGAGTTTCGCCCGCCAAATCACCTGCCGCGTCGCGGAAGTGCCCGCGCGCTTCTAGTCCGCGCTCGAGTGCCGCGATGCGATTCTTCTCGAACACACGCGCGGCGCGTTCCTCTTCCACGCGTTCGGTGAGCAGACCGATCGCTCCGCCCAACGCGGCGCCGACGAGCGTGCCTATCGCAGCTCCGAGCTGGCTGCCGGAGGCCAAAACAGCTGCGCCACACGTCACGCCGCCGAGCGCGCCGCCGAGCGCGACTCGGTGCCGACGCGGTGGATCCCAACGGATCTCGTAGCGGCATTCATTGGCACCCTTGGCGAGACAAACAGCGTGCTCGATCGTGGCGTCACCGAGGCCCCAGATGCGGGGCACCGAGCTGAGCTCGGCCAGCCGGGTCATGCACAAGAGCGCGTCGTTTTGCTCCGATTCCAGCTCTGGTCGCGGGTGATAGACGATTTCGCACGAGTTGCGATCGGCGTGCACGAGCTCGTACGAGCCGATGCGCGTCGACTCTGCCGAATTCGCAGCCAAGTAACGGTACGCATCCTCGGGTATGGACGCGACGCGTAGCATGCGCACGTACGCGCCTAGGGTTTCTGGATGCGTCATCCAGGTGCCCCGCGTGGCGAGCGCTTGGTCACCGAGGGCGGTGGCCAACGCAGCCAGCGTGCGCCGCGCTGCAGCTAGCGAGATCCAGGCGGAGTCGTCGTCTACTAGCGCGGGGGGCACCCCCACTGTCGCGAGCAATGC
>DATHOI010000280.1:0-3859 GCA_035485095.1 Polyangiaceae bacterium
AGGCCCGAGCAGAGTCGCGTCGCGTACAGCTCCTCGTTGCCGATCGGGTGCCACAGCCACTGATGGTCGACACTGACACCCGGACGCCCCCCGAGATCGCTCTTGGCGTCATCCGGCAACGCGTCGAGCACCTGCGACAGATGGTCCTTGTCGATCTTGTCCAAGAGCTTCAGGTTCGGACCCCGCTTGATGTCGAGTACGACCTCAGCCGAGTTTGGCGGGCCTGCGCAGCAGCGGAAACCGATTGTACCGCTCGCGACACTCGGCTTTTGCGGCTGCGCGTTGGCGCAACGGCCGACAATTTCGCCTTCCGTCGAGTCACCGCCGCGCAAACTCACGAAGCCGGGCGCCGTGCCTCTGCCCCAAAGGCTCGAGGTCCATTCCCAAGCGCCGCCATGCATGTCGCGCACACCGAATTCACTGTGACAGGCGACGCGGATGCCGGTCGGGCGCATCGCGGGGGCCGCGCCCGTGCCGCAGCGCTCAGCGTGGTAGGTTTCGCCATATTCATAGCGCCGGTTATCCGGGCCCTTGCAGGCGCGCTCCCACTCGAGCTCGCTGCACAGGCGCTTGTCGCGCTCCGCGCATAGGGCTTGCGCCGCTTCCTGAGTCACGTTGCTGAGCGGGATCGCGCCCTCCTCGTCGGGGTACGGGAAGACGTCGATGTAATAACCCTTGAGTATTATTTGCTCACCCGGCATTTCCGCGTCGGCGATGCGTGGCAGGCTGCCTTCCGGTGAGCCGGCAACCAGCGGGCCACGTGGGATCCAGACCATGCCTTGGCGAGGCTCGGGCGGGACTTCTGGCGGCGCGATCGAGGAGCTCGCCGAGCCGCTCGGCACCGGATCCGGGGTCGGCACGGCGCGGTGCCCACGACAACACACCGCGAGCAGCAGTAAGGCCGAGATCGCAGCGCTGCGCCGCGAAGTCACGACTCCGAGCGCTCGTCCCGCTCGCGCAGACCGAGCTCCTTCATCTTGAGCTGCAGACCCTTGCGTGAAATTTTCAAGAGCCGAGCCGCGTGCGTCACGTTGCTCGACGTTTGATCGAGGGCCTTGACGATCAACTCGCGCTCGAGCCGGCTCATCGCCGCTTTGACCTGTTCCTTCAAACCATCTGGCGTGGCCACGGCGGCCTCGGTCTCGAATGACGGCGCGCTCGTGGGGGGCTCGGGCGTCGATAGATCGCGCACCTCCGAAGGCAGATCCACGGTCTTCAGCAGGTCGCCGTCGGAGAACAAGACCGCACGCTCAATCACGTTCTCGAGCTCACGGATGTTGCCGGGCCACGGATACGACACGAGGTGCGCTTCGGTTGCTTGCTCGAGCCCCGAGACGTTCTTCTTCAGGCGCGCATTGAACTTGTCGATGAAGTGCTTGACCAATAGCGGGATGTCGGTGGCCCGCTCGCGCAGCGACGGCAAACGGATCGGCACGACGTTCAGTCGGTAATACAGGTCTTCGCGAAACGCTCCCGCGGCGATTTCGCGCTTCAAGTCGCTGTTGGTGGCCGCGACGAGACGCACGTCGACGCGGATCGTCTTCACTCCGCCGACGCGCTCGAACTCGCTCTCCTGCAGCGCGCGCAGCAGCTTCACCTGCATTTCGACGGGAATCGAGCCGATTTCGTCGAGGAAGAGCGTGCCCCCGCTGGCGAGCTCGAAGCGCCCCGGTTTCGAGCCGACTGCGCCGGTGAAGGCGCCGCGCTCATGGCCGAACAGCTCGCTCTCCATCAGATCTTTCGGGATCGCCGCGCAGTTGACCTTGATGAAGGGCTTGTCGCGACGCGAAGAATTTTCGTGCAACGCGCGGGCGACGAGCTCCTTGCCGGTACCGCTCTCGCCCGTGATGAGCACGGTGGTCGGTGTGTCCGCCACACGGTCGAGCACGGCGTATAGATCCAGAATGCTCGGGCTCTGCCCGATGATGCCGTAACGCGCGGACTCTCGGGCGTCAGACTCCGGGCGCGTCGCCTCAGCGGCCGAAAGATCCCGAGTGCGCAGCGCTTTCCGGACGATGGCGCGCACCTCGGCTTGGTCGAACGGCTTGGTCAGGTAGTCGAAGGCGCCGGTCTTGAGGGCCTCCACCGCATTGTCGACCGTGCCGTGCGCCGTGATCATCACCACGGGCAATTCGTCGTCCAGCTCGAGCGCGCGGCGCAGAAGCTCCATGCCGTCGACCTTGGGCATCCGTAGGTCGGTGATGACCAAGTCGAGGTGATTCTCTTTGAGGATGAGCAGGGCCTGCTCGCCGTCCTCTGCGGTGTGCACATCGTAGCCGTCGCGCTCAAGCTGTGCGCTGAGCACGCGCCGCAAATTCGGCTCATCATCGACGACCAGGATTTGTTTGCGTTCGGGGAGCATCGACACTGAAAAATCCAAGTGTTTCGGGGTCGGGGCTACGGACAACGGGAGCCTGCAGCTCCCGGAGCGAGCAGCGCCGAGCAATAAAAGAGAGCCGCTTTACCGTTGCCTGGAGCACCCGCAAGGATGATGTCGCGACCCATGATGCTGGGCGTTGTGATCGCGCGACCAAGCTGATCGCCTTGCTCGGCGGACGAAATGAATTTTACGTCCGCCAATGAAGTGTCTTTGGGACCTTCCGCGTCGTAGACCAAAAGCGCACCGACCCGGCCCTGACCGCGCACGGTCATGCTTGGCGCGCCGACGATCACTTCCCCGTCCCCGTCGCCGTCCAGGTCGCCGACGGCCAGGGCTGCGCCGAACTCGGAGTCCGCGCAGTCGGACAAGCTGCTGCTCGTGCCACAACCGAAGGAATCGATCAACGCGCCCTCCGGGAGCGACGCGAAGCCGCACTCCGTCGAAGTCGTCTCCGGCAAGGCAAACAGTAAACTGCCGTCGATCACGTGCACGTCGACGTTGTCGGAGACTACTAGGTCGTCGTCGCCATCGCGATTCACCTTGCCGCTCGCGAGCGCGCGACCGAAGCCGGCCGTGCCACCCAAACAACCGATGTAACTGGACGCCGCGCTGCCGTCGCTCTTCCAGAGCAGCACTTCATTCTGGGTCGGCACGCCGACCGCATAAATGCGGGCGTCCCCGATCGACAGCACGCTCAAGGTCTTACCGAAACTGTCGTCGGCGACTGGCAGCCCCGGTGGCGGAGCGAGCTGACTGAAGCTCATGCTGCGCGATGGGTAAAACCAGGCCACGTGCGCAGAAGGTGAGCTGGCGAGCAGCGAGGGATTGGCCGTGCGGTCACTGGCCAGTGGAAAATCATCCGGCTGCGCGTTCTCGAGCGCGAAGTCGAGCGCAGCCTCCGCGGCGCTCGGAATCGTCAGGTCATATTCGGTTTGGTCTTCACAGCGCACGACCAGGCCAGAGGTGTCGACCGTGCCAGCGCCAACCGCAAAGCACAGCGAATGATCGGCATCTGGGCCCACTGCGGTGGGGAAGCCAGCGAGCGACGACGACAAGTAGCAAGGGCCACCGCCCGAGCAGTAGCCCGTGTCGACGGCAGTCGTGCTGGGCGATTCCTGATCGCCAATGTCGTACATGGCGGCGCCCGAAACGCCGATTCCACCGCCCACCAACACTTCGACATTGGTGTCGAACGTGGCCGTCGCGACGCTCACGCCAAAGCCTTCTTTCATCGAGCCCGGCTTGTCGAGCAACACGATCGGCGAATTTTCCGTGATGTCGTTGAAACGCGTCCACGAGCAGCCCGACGCGCTCAGCACCAAGAGACCGAGCAGCGCACTCTGTCCCAAGACGCCACGCGAAGGCAGCACGCTGAGCCGGGCCGAGGGCATCAGAACTCCCCTCCTAGAACCAGGCCGCTACCTGCACTCGAGACGTGTGGCACGAGCCGGAAGCGCGGAGCGCCCTCTGCGCGCGTCG
>DATHOI010000281.1:0-5843 GCA_035485095.1 Polyangiaceae bacterium
CGGTGGTGGTGGTGGTGGTGGTGGTGACTACGGCGATGACTTTGGTGGTCCCTCGCACGGTGGTGGCGGTGGTGGTGGTGGTGGTGCCGGTCGCGGCGGTGGCGGTGGCGGTGGCGGTGCACCCTCCGGCGGCGGCGGCGCGCCCTCCGGTGGCGGCGGTTATGACGATGCCGACTACGGTGGTGGCGGCGACGACGACATCCCGTTCTGAACGCATGCGCGTCTCGTCCGAGCTCGTGCGCGCGGCAGTGTGTTGGGCCGCGCTCGGGTTGGTGTTCGGTTGCGCGAACAAGA
The DNA here is from genome assembly GCA_035485095.1 of Polyangiaceae bacterium. Taxonomy (GTDB): domain Bacteria; phylum Myxococcota_A; class Polyangia; order Polyangiales; family Polyangiaceae; genus PMG-095. The sequence continues at coordinate 295 of DATHOI010000281.1, forward strand.
AGCTGGCTTCCGAGCAAGCCAGCTCGAGCTCGGCGCCCACACTAGCGGCGCTGCCGGAACCGGCCGGACTGGTTGCAGAGCTCGCTTTGGCTCATCCCGACTCGGTGTTCAAGGCACTGCGTGAGCTCGGTGCGCCAATGTCCGCGCTGCTCCCTGCCGGCTTTCCATTGCTCACCACGACGTTGCTTGGCCTGCCGCCGCTGAGCGCTGATTCATTTGATCCGGACATCTCCGCGGTCGGCGCGCTCGCGGAGAGCTCCAATGGGGAGATCGGCTGGGTGGTGGCCCTGCATGCCGTGTCCGGTCCTGAGCTGGTCGCCAAGCTGAGCACGGGGGACCGCGCACCGTTTCGCGCGCAGCTCAGTGCTACCAATGGCCTCACGTTGCTCGAGCCGACGCCGCCGCCCGCTGCGGTGCCCGCGCCGCCCAGGGCCGCGCTGGCTGTCTTCGATAACTATTTGCTCGTCGCTACCACTCCGGAATTGCTGCCTTCGTTTGGCCCCTACGTGGCGCGCATGTTGCCGCGTCAGCCGCCTTCACAGGCCTCGTTCAGCTTGAGAATCTCGCCGCACGCCTTGGCGACCGAAGTCGTGCCCGCGCTGCGCGCCTCTTGGGCAAGCTATCGTACGAACCTCGCAAGTCAGGATCAGAGTGAGCGCGCCGCCCATGGCGGGCGCGCGCCGGATTTCGGCGATCCGGCGCAAGTGATCTTGGGCTTGGACGCCGGTGTAGAATCCATGCTCGCGGGGCTCGAAAGCGCGACGCATCTCGAGCTCGATATCGAGCCATTTTCGGACCGACTCGAAGCAACTCTGGTGCTCACACCTGCCGTGGGGTCGCCGGCTCAAGGGCTACTCGCGACGCTCGGCGCGGGGGACGCCAACGAATTGCTCACGTTCCCCGCGCAGACGCGTCTCGCTTTCGGTGCGACTCGCTCGTCTGCCGAGCGCGACTCAGCCGCGAAAGTCGCGGGCGATGATTGGGTGCGGCTGCTCGGCTCGCGCATGTCCGAGCGCGACACCCGAACGTTGCGCGGTGTGTTGGCGGACTGGGAGCTCGGTCGTGGTGCACGCAGCAGCTATGGTTACTTGGGCGGCGCGGATCCGGGCGCATTCTTGGTCGCCGACGTGGCGGACGCGGCGCACCTGAGGCGGGCAGCCCACGGCTTCTTCGGCCTGCTTACTATGCCCGGTATTCGAGCGCCGCTCTCCGAGTTCCTGGGCCAGCCGCGCGTGAACGAGAGTGCCACAGCGCACCTCGACTTCGCGCCGGACGTGCAACTGGCCAAGGTCGCTTTCTCGGCCTCGAACACCGCCAATCACGCGACAGCGGCAGCGCCTCCGCTGTCGTTCGCCTGGTTCGTCGAAGAAAAGACGAGCTTCGCCGCTTCTGGGAAGGACGCCGAGCCGGTGCTGAAGCAGGTGGTGCAAGCCGCGCGCGCAGCAGAGCCGTCGCTTGGCGCGAGCCCTGGAATCGCGGGCGGCGTGCAGCGCATTGGCGATCAAGCCGCGCTGTTTGCTTATGCGGACGCGCGCGCGCTGGCGGCTTCGATGGACGCGACGCAGCCGGCGCCAGTATTTTTTTCGATCGGCAAGCGCAACCAAGCTGTGTTCCTGCGCATCGAGGTGTCGAAGCCGGCAATCAGCGTCGCGCTCGACCGCGCGTTGGGGCATTGACTATGGGACTTGCTGACGAAACCCTGCTCATCCTCGGCTTTCCGGGATTTCATGCGCGTTCTTTGGCATTTCATTTGCTGGCAGCCGAGCCGTCGGTGCGGCTCGTGCTGCTGCGTCGAGCGGCTGATGCGGAAGAGACAGCTCGTCGCTTGGCCGTGCTCGATGAAGCGCAGCGCGCACGGGTCAGCGAGCTCGAGGGAGACCCGGCCGCGCTCGATTTTGGCTTGAACGGCGCTGAATATCGACGGCTCGCGGGCTCCGTTCAGCGCGTGTACCACTTCGCGTCAGCTCTAGAAGCAAGTAAAAAAGACGCGGAGGTTGCTCAGTACAACATCGCTTGTGCTCGCGAGGCGCTCGAGTTCGCCAGCGCGAGCGCAGGACTCCGAGGGCTGATTTTGCTGTCGAGCGTCGCCGTCAGCGGCAATCGCACTGGGCTCATCCGAGAGGACGAGCTCAGCGACGGTCAATCCTTTCGCGGCCATTTGGATGAGTCGCTCGCGACCGTCGAGCTGATGTTTGCGCGTCGCGCCGAGCTACCGCAGATCATCCTCCGGCCCACGCAAATCGTCGGTGATTCACGGACCGGCGACATCGATCGACCGGGGTTTCCATATCCTTGGCTGGTGTTCATCGATCGCAGCCCGGAGCAGCTCGTCGTACCGGTGCCGCAGCGAGCGGATACTACGGTGCAGATCGTGCCGATCGATTTCGTGGTGCGCGTCGCGCACTACCTCAGCGCCCGCTTAGCGGCTTATGGCAAGCGCTATCACATCGTCGATCCCAATCCGCCGACCCTGAGACAGTTTCTGCAATCGGCCGCGGAGACCTCCGGTAAACGCATGTTTGCGACCTTCAACGCAGGTGCTTTTACGCGTGGTTTGGTGGCCAGCCCGAGCTTGCGGCTTTTGTCGCACGGTGCCCGCGGACTGCTCGACCTGTTTGCTGCGAGCCCACGCTTCGAGGCGCGTAACACCGAAGCCGCGCTGGCCGGAAGTGGCATCGAGTGCCCGCCGGTTGCAAGCTACCTCGTGCCTCTGCTCGAGCGTGCCCGTGCTGGCTTCGCGGCTCACGAAGTCGAGCCAGTCGATCTCGCGAGCGACAATGGTTGAGTCACCCAAGGAGCCGCCGCGGGGTGAACCCCTGCGTCCCGCGCTCGAACGAGCACTGAGCCTCGGTTTGGCTACCGTGGCCGCGCTCGTCGCCGTTACGTGCGGCAGTGGCGGGCGGTTGGCGGCGGGGCCTCAGCTCGGCCCGACCGGCGCTTCGAGTCCTCCCGCCCGTGCGCAGAGCACAGCGAGCTCCGCGCCGACGAACGCTCCGAGCGGAGCCATGCCAGCAAGCTCTGCGGAGCCGCCCGGCAGCGCGCTCGATGCGACCCGGGCTCGAGCGGTGGAGCCGGCGCTCAGCGAGCCAACACGCCTCAATTTGTCGCACTTTTTTAGCGATTTGAGCGGTCTCGAAAAGCGTTCGCGGAAGACCTCCGTGCGCATCTTGTGGCTCGGTGACTCGCATACGGCGGCGGACTACCTGACCGGCGCGTTGCGCGCGCGCCTACAGAGTCGCTTTGGTGCGGGAGGTCCTGGCTTCGTGCGCGTGGGAATCAAACCCTACCGCCACACGCAGGTGCACTGGGCGTGTGACGGCCCATGGCATATCGAGCCACCGCAGCCAGCTCGACGCGCACCGTTCGACGACGGTGTCTTCGGCCTCGGTGGCATGCGTGCGTTCCCGGCGGACGCGCCTGCGTTCGCTTCCTTCGAGGTGAGCAAGGGCACGGCTCATGGTCAGCTCGACTGGGAGCTCTGGTTCTCGCTCGTGGAGGGCGCGAGCTTTCGCGTCGATCTAGCGGGCGTTTCGCAGATCGTCACACCGGCGTCGGCCAAGGACAGCGTGCCCGGCTCGGGCATGACGCGCTTGCTCTTGACCGGCGCGCTCAGCGACAAACTGCAAATTACGACGGTCAGCGGGGCGCCGCGTTTTTATGGCCTCACCGTGGAAGGCTCCGAGCCGGGCTTGGTGCTCGACACCGTGGGGATCGACGGAGCACGCCTGGCTACCGCGTTGGCTTGGGATGAGGCCTCGTTCGAGGCCGCGGTTCAAGCTCGAGCGCCGTCACTCGTTGCGCTCGCCTTTGGCACCAACGAGGCGTTCGATGCAGACAAGGTCGAGAAGTACCGCGAGCAATATCGCGATCTGCTGAAGCGCTTACGCCGCGCGACGCCTGGCGTGGATTGCTTGATCGTGGGTCCACCGGACGCGAACGCGCTCTCGGGCGGCTCGGAGCCGCGCGTGTCCGAGATTGACGCTCTTCAGCACTCGGCCGCAGCCGAGCTCGGCTGTGGCTACCTGAGTCAGCTCGAGATCATGGGCGGGCCCGGAAGCTACGGCAAATGGGCCAACAAACTGCCCCCGCTCGCGCGCGGGGATCGCCTGCACTTAACCCCTAAGGGTTATGAATCGGTCGCGGAAGTGCTCGCGCAACGGCTGCTGGCGGCTTACGACAGAGCCGTGACGGGGCCGCCGCACTAGCGAGTTCAACGCGGTTTCGCTGGCAGCCCGGCGTTGTAACGTTGCATCAAAGCGCGGAAGACCCAGTTGCCGATCACCTCCGAGCCGACCGCCGTAGGGTGCGTCAAATCCGCTTGCCCGAGGCCGCGGCGTACCCAGGTAGGCATCGAATGAGCGCCGCCCATCGCGGTATACGTGTCGAAGAACGCGCAGCCGACTTCGGCAGCCGTCGAGCGTTGCTCTTCGACGAGCGCGGGGATAACGCGCATGCTCACGATCTCGTCACCGACCTTGGCGGCGCGATCCATGGCGCCGATCACCAGGCAGCTCGAGCCCGGTAGCGCGCGCTGGCCTTGGACGAGCACGTCCTTCATCGTGCGGTGATAGTCGACCATGGGGTACAGAAATCCGTCGCCGCTCTCGTTGGCTCCGAACTCATAGATCAACAGGTCTGGCTTGCGCCAAGCGAGCTGTTCGGCCCAATGCATGTCGTCTTGTTTGTCGAGAAAGCGGATGCGCGCGCCTTGCACGCCAAGCGCGTCGAGCACGACTCCAGGGGTGTCACGTTCCAACACGACACCGAAGGCGCGCGACACGCCGCTCTTGGTGAAGATCTCGAACTCGTGCTCGCCATCCGGCACCTCGATTTGATAATAGGCCGATTTTTTGGCCGATCCGTGGGTGTCTATCGTCGCCTTGGGCGCGCCGTCCACGCTGACTTGGATCGTGCCCCCGTTCGGATCTTCGAGATAGTCGAGCGCGAAGCGCGCAACGCTGCGACCAAAGTCTCCGCTCTTCGCGGTACCAAAGCGTGCGAGCGTATTCTTGTCGGCTTTGAAGGACACGCCGCCGAGACCGTACAGCCCGTCCGCTGCATATGGCCCGACGATGCGACTCACGCTCCAGCCGGCCGTGGCATAGCGCGTCACGTCGTTGTGGAAGTAGGCAGGCCAAGCGTTGGCGATCAGCATGAAGCCATGCCCAGCGTCACCGAACTCCGCCTGCAGTTTGCGGCGCAGCGTGCCCGAAACCAGATCGCTTACGACGATCGAATCGCCGAAATGCGCGATGCGCGTAATGGCATGCGGCTCTTTGTGCGCGGTGGCGGTCAAAGCGCGAAAGAAGCCGTCGAGCGCGTGCCCACTCGGGTCGGCCAATGGCACGGGAGGCTCGGCGGCGTCGATGACTGGCAAGGCCACGTCCCCGGCCTGGCGCGCGCCGCCGAGCTCGGCGTGAGCCGCCCTCAGCGTGGCGGAATCCGGTTGCGTGAGCTCGGCGCGCGTATGGGTCTCGGAGGTGATTTCGGCCTCGCCCACCGACGCTGCGGGTTCAGGGGGCGCCCTACTGGTCTCCGTGACGAGCGCG
>DATHOI010000282.1:0-4760 GCA_035485095.1 Polyangiaceae bacterium
TTTACCTTTCGCTCGGTGCAAGCGCGTGAAGCGTCCCTATTTAGCGCGAGCGCGGTCGGCTTGGGCGCCACAGAAGGCTTGCCGCTTCATGCCTCGCGCGCTCCGGCGGCCAGCGCACCGAGCGCCGTCAGCGCGGCCCCCGTCGTCGCTGCGCCCGCGCTGCCGCCGCCGGTCACGTTCGCGCGGACGCACGGCAGCGAAACGCTCGCTCACAGCGCGACGCCCAGGCACACGCCGAAGGCAGCCCACAATCCCTGGGACCCGAAGAGCTTCGGCGGGCGGTTGTGAGGTCGCCATGAACCACGTCATCACCAGTCTGCTCTCTTGTGCGCTTTTAGCGACCGCTTTGCCAGGATTCGCGCAGGGCCCGAGCAGTACTGCGTCGGACGACTCCCGCAGTGCGCACGCGGACTCGCTGTTCCACCAAGGGCAAAGCTTGCTGGACGCCGGCAAGGTTGAGGCCGCGTGCGCCAAGTTCGAAGCCAGTGAAGCCTGGGAAAACGGTTTGGGCACACTGCTCCACCTAGGCGACTGCTACGAGCGCGCAGGCCGCAGTGCCAGCGCGTGGCACGCCTTCCTCGAGGCTGAAGCAGTGGCTCAAGCCAAGAAAGACTCGGTTCGCGAGCAAGTCGCAAGAGAACGTGTGGCGGCGCTCGAGCCGAAGCTTTCACGCGTCGTGTTCGTCGTGCCATCGACGAGCCGCGTGCTAGGCCTCAGCGTGCAGCTCGGGGACAACACGATCCCCGCCGCATCGTGGGGCACCATCATTCCAGTCGACGCGGGGCCGCAGCGGATCAGCGCTTCTGCCAAAGGTCATCACGCCTGGGTCATGAACGTGGACGTATCGCGCACGGAGCCGCGTGAATACCGAATCACGGTGCCCAGGCTCGACCCGATGCCCGAGCCGAGGGCGTCCAATCGACGGTCGGCGTTCCGCACAGCGGGCGTCGTGACGGGCAGCGTGGGTATCGCCGGCATCGGCGCAGGCGCGTTGTTCAGCGCGCTGTCGAAGAGCACGGACGACGCCAACACCTGCGCCCGAGGGGTCATTCAGTGCACGCCCGCCAAATCGAACACGAGCAATTCCTACTCGGAAGCCTCGACCGTCTCACTGGCCGTCGGCGGAGCGTTGCTCGCCACCGGTGTCACGCTGTTCGTGTTGGCTCCGAGCCCGGACAACCAGGAGAAAAATTCGCTTCGCGTCGCGGCGCACGTGGCCAGCAACGGTGGGCGTTTACAGCTCGAGGGCGCTTGGTAAGAGCGAGCGCAGCTATTGAATCGCCGCGCGCAACCGCTCGATCAGCGGCGCGATTTCCGCGTGGCGCAGCTTGAAGAGTGAGCGATTGGCCACGAGCACGCTCGAGATCGCGCAGATCGTCTCGGTCTCCACCAAATTATTTTCGCGAAGCGTCGCCCCGGATTCGACCAGGTCGACGATGGCATCGGCCAAGCCCACGAGCGGCGCGAGCTCCACCGAGCCCTGCACGTAGATGACCTCTGCCTGCACGCCCTTCGATGCGAAATGGCTGGTCGCGATGTGCGCGAACTTGGTCGCGATGCGAGGCAGCTCCGGTATCACGGCGCCAGCAACGGTGGCCACCACCATCCGGCATTGGCCGACTTTGAGATCGAGCGGCTGATACAGATCGTAGCGCCGCTCGAGCAACGTATCGCGCCCCGAGATACCGAGATCTGCGGTGCCGTACTCGACGTAGGTCGGCACGTCGTCGGGTTTGAGCAATAGGAACCGGTATTTGCCGTCTGCGCTCTCGCGAATCAAACGCCGGTCGTCGGCCAAGAGCGCCGCCGTGTCGAGCCCCGCGCGCTCGAACAGCGGCGCGAGCGTCTTGATGATGCGGCCCTTCGGCACCGCGATGGTCAGCGGCTTCAGCTCGTTGCGAGTCATCCGTCTTCATCCGCGATGTTGATGCGCTGGATGTCCGCGCCAGCGGCGGCGAGCTTCTTCTCGATGGCTTGGTAGCCGCGGTCGAGGTGATACACGCGGCGCACGATCGTTTCACCGTCCGCGACCAGACCCGCGATCACCAAAGAGGCGCTGGCGCGCAAATCCGTCGCCATCACGGACGCGCCCGACAGGGTCTCGACGCCGCCCACGATCGCCGTATTGCTGTGCGTCTCGATGTCGGCGCCCATGCGCAGAAGCTCGGGCACGTGCATGAAACGATTTTCGAAGATCGTCTCCGTCAACACGCTGCGGCCTTTGGCGCAACACATCAAGGCCATGAACTGCGCTTGCATGTCGGTTGGAAATCCGGGATGCGGCGCCGTGGTCACGTCCACGCCGCGCAGCGGGCGTTCGCGACTGACGCGCACGTCCTCTCCTTCGCGGTCGATGTCGAGGCCCGCCTTGCGCAGCTTCACGATCACCGGCTCTAGGTCGTCGAGCGGGCAACCCTGCAAGAGCACGTTGCCGCCCGCAGCGCCCACCGCGGCCAAGAAGGTGCCGGCCTCGATGCGGTCGGCGATGATCGCGTGATCGAATGGCGCCAGCTCGTCCACACCATGAATGTGAATGATCGACGTGCCGGCGCCTTCGACGCGCGCGCCCATCTTGTTCAACACGCGACCGAGCTCCTCGACCTCTGGCTCGCGCGCACAGTTGACGAACGTCGAGCGGCCCTTGGCCAGCGCCGCGGCCATCATCAAATTCTCGGTACCGGTCACGGTCGGAATGTCGAACACGACCTCCGCGCCCTTCAAACGCGACGCCTCCGCCAAAATGTAGCCGTGCTCGACCGAGATTTTGGCGCCCAACGCCTCGAGACCCATCAAGTGCTGGTCGACAGGACGCGCGCCGATCTGACAGCCGCCGGGTAAGGACACTCTGGCGCGTCCGAAGCGCGCCACCAGCGGCCCGAGCACGAGCACGCTAGCGCGCATCTGCCGCACCAAGTCATAGGGGGCCTCGGGCGGCACGTCGCGTCGACCCGCGTGCACGCGCACTTCCGGGATACCGACCGTCACTTCACGGCCCAAGAAACGGAGCAGCGCCGCGGTCGTATCGATGTCCCGGAGGCCCGGAACGTTCCGCAACAAGCTTTCGCCGTCCGAGAGCAAGGTTGCGCACAAGATCGGCAGCGCTGCGTTTTTTGCGCCGCTGACTTGGATGCGTCCCTCGAGCCTGCGAGTGCCGCGAATTCGGATGGCGTCCATCGGCCAGGGGAGTAGGCCGATTCGCGCGCCTCCGCAAGAATCTAACCGCCTTCGGAGGCCGGCGCTCGAAACGATTTGGTACTTTCGGGGGCTGACACTAGCCTGCCGAGCATGCGGATTGGCCGATTCGCGGCGGCGATTGGGATGGCGAGCTTCGTCGCGGCGACCGCCTCGGCCGATCCGGTTCCGTCCCTCGATCTGCGCGGTTTTCAGCCCTCGACCGATCCGGCGGGCAGTCTGTATCTCGAGCCTACCGCGACGCCCGGACCGCTCAAATGGAACGTGGGCGCGTGGGCGTCGTATGCGCGCCGGCTCGTCACGCTCAAGGACAGCACGGGCACCGAGGTCGCAGTGCCGGTTCGAGACCAGTTCTCGATGGACTACGCCTTCGGCATCGGCGTCGGCGATCGCTTGGCGTTCGGGCTCGAGCTGCCAACGGTGCTGTACCAAACCGGCACGGGCGAAGACGCGATCGGCGCCTCGTTGCCCCAAACTGCGCTCGGGGATCTACGACTGAACCTCAAGGCCGTGCTCTTGCCGGGCGGCGAGCTGGGCGGCTTCAGCGTCGCCGCTCTCGGAGCAGTCACGCTGCCGACCGGCAATCAGCGCTCGTACATCGCCGAAGGGGCAGCCACCGGTGAGCTGCGTGTGCTCGGCGAATTGCGCTTGATCGCGGTCGCCGTGCGCGCGACCGCAGGCCTGAAAGTGCGCGGCGCTGAAGAGACCTTCGTCAATGACACGTTCGGCCACGAGCTGCCCTGGGGCTTCGGGCTCTCGGTGCGCCCACAGGTCCTAGGCATCGATCAAAAAGGGCGTTGGGAGTGGAACCTGGAAGGCCACGGCGCGATCGCGCTGACGCCCAAGTTCGGCTCGGCCCCAGAATCGCCGGCCGCGCTCGGCTTGTCGGCGCGCTACACGCCAGGTGCGGTGTCGTTCATTGCCGGAGCGGAGTTACCGCTCGACGGCGCGGTCGGAGCGCCGAGCGTGCGCGCCGTGCTCGGCATCGGCTGGGCACCGCGCGTGCACGACGAAGACCAAGACGGCATTCCCGACGACGTGGACCAATGCCCCGAGCTCGCCGAGGACAAGGACGGCTTCGAGGACAAAGACGGCTGTCCAGACTTCGACAACGACGATGACGGCGTGCCCGACGACAGCGATCGCTGCCCAACCGAGAAAGAAGACGCGGACGGCTTCGAAGACCAAGACGGTTGCCCCGACCCGGACAACGACCACGATGGCATTCCGGACGTGAGCGACGCCTGCCCCAACGAAGCCGGCGCGGCCTCCCCCGACCCCAAACAAAATGGCTGCCCAGCGCGGGATCGCGACGTCGACGGCATTCCGGACTCGAAAGACAAATGTCCGACCCTGCCCGAGGATCGCGACGCGTTCCAAGACCAAGATGGCTGCCCTGATCCCGACAACGACGGCGATCATGTCCCCGACGTGGACGACGCGTGCCCGAACGTGCCGGGACCCGAGCGCTCCGACCCCAAGCTCGACGGTTGCCCGAGCCCCGACAAGGACGGCGACACGATCGACGACGCTGACGACAAATGCCCGGATCAGCCAGAGAAGTTCAA
>DATHOI010000283.1:0-2865 GCA_035485095.1 Polyangiaceae bacterium
CGCTGAGGTCGCGCCGCCGCCCCCTGCGGCGGTGTCCGAAGTCCACGTGCCGCCGGCTCCGCCCACACAGGTCGTCGCGCCGCCGCCGGTTCCACAAGCTGCTGCGCCCGAAGCGCCGCGCGCTCCCCTGGAGACGCCCGCGCCGCCCGCCGCTCCGGCGATGGCGACGGCTGCGCTCGCCTCCTCGGCGCAACCCGTTGGCCGCCAATCAACGGCGCCGAAAACCGGCATCGACGTTTGGGAGGGCCGCCCCGGCGTGCCCATGCCCGTGCAGGTACCGCGCGGTCCGATGCCGCGTCGCGTGCAATACGACGCCAAAGCTCCTGGAGCCGTTCAGGGCCGTCCGCGTCCCGGTGGTCCACCGCAGATGCAAGGCGGTCGCGGTCCGGCTGGCCGTGGCGGCATGCGTCCGCGCGGTATTGGCTCGATGCCGAAGGGCAAGATCAGCGGCTCGGTCGTCACGCAAGAGCGCTCGGCGCACAAGAAGATCGTACGCATCGAGGAATCGATCGGGCTGCAAGGCCTGGCCGCGAAGATCGGCGCCAAGGCCACCGAGGTCTTGATGAAGTTGATGCGGCTCGGCATGACCGGCGTGAACATCAACAGCACGCTCGACGCCGAAACCGCCAAGATCGTCGCCAATGAGTTCGGCTGGGAAGTCGAAGACATCGCCGTCAGCGAGGAAGCCGCGCTCGTCGCGGCGCAGGGCACCGAGCTCGATGACTCTGCCGACCGTGTCACGCGGCCCCCCGTCGTGACCATCATGGGCCACGTCGATCACGGCAAAACCAGCCTCTTGGATCAGATCCGGAAGACCAACGTGGTGTCCGGTGAAGCCGGCGGTATCACGCAGCACATCGGCGCGTACTCCGTGCCGACCGCGCATGGTCCCGTCACGTTCCTCGACACGCCGGGCCATGAAGCGTTCACCGCCATGCGCATGCGTGGCGCGCAAACGACGGACCTCGTGGTGCTGGTCGTTGCTGCGGACGACGGCGTGATGCCGCAGACGCGCGAGGCCGTGAACCATGCTCGCGCCGCCAAGGTGCCAATCGTCGTCGCCATCAACAAGAGCGATAAGCCCGACGCCAATCCGGAGCGCGTCAAACGCCAACTCAGCGAGCTCGGGCTCGTGGCGGAAGAGTGGGGTGGGGATACGCTGTATCAGAGCGTCTCGGCGCTCACCCGTCAGGGTGTCGACGCGCTGCTCGAGACCATCGCGCTGCAGGCCGAGGTGCTCGATCTACGCGCGAACCCGAACAAGCCGATGACCGGCACGGTGATCGAGGCCGAACTCGACCGCGGTCGTGGTCCGGTGGCCACGGTGCTCATCACCGACGGCACTTTGAATCGCGGTGACGTCATTCTAGCGGGCGGCGCGTACGGCAAAGTCCGTGCGATGCATGACTCCGCGGGCCGCTTGCTCGAGACGGCCGGCCCATCGACGCCCGTGCTGATCATTGGTCTCAACGACGTGCCGAGCGCTGGTGACCCAGTCCATGTCGTCAAGGACATGAAGAAGGCACAGGAGATCGCCGACACGCGCAAGACGAAGGAGCGCCGCAGTTTGGCGCCTTCGACCGGCGCGCGGGCGATGTCGCTCGAAGAGCTCGCCAAGGCGATGCAGGAAGACGATCAGCTCGAGCTCAAGCTGATCATCAAAGCCGACGTGCAAGGCTCGGTCGAAGCCGTGGAGGATGCTCTCGTTCGCTTGAGCACCGAAAAGGTGAAGGTCAGCGTGGTGCACGCAGGTGCTGGCGCGATCACCGAGGGCGACGTGAATCTGGCCGTTGCGGCTGGCGCGATCATCATCGGCTTCAACGTGCGGCCGGCAGGAAAAGCCGCGTCTCTTGCGCAAAAAGAGAACGTGGAGATCCGTCAGTACAGCATCATCTACAACGTCGTCGATGAAGTGAAGGCGGCCATGGAAGGCCTGCTCAAGCCGACGCAGGTCGAGCGGAACATCGGCAAGGCCGAGGTTCGGCAGGTGTTCAAGCTCAGCAAGGCTGGCACCGTAGCTGGCTGCATGGTGATTGAAGGCGTGGTCAAGCGAGCCGGTGGTGTGCGGCTGCTGCGCGAAGGCGCGACCCTGTGGCAAGGCAAGATGAGCAGCCTCAAGCGCTTCAAGGACGACGCGCGCGAGGTCAAAGAGGGCTTCGACTGCGGTATCGCGCTCGAGGGCTACAACGAGATCGCGGTCGGCGACATCATCGAGGCCTTCGAGATCGAACAGGTCAAGCAAACGCTGTGATGAGGGGCTTTTGCCTCGTGCAGCGTTAGCCGCAAGATCATGTTCGTTGGAGTTGCTCGGATAGTCCTTCAAATTCCCGGTGCGCGATCGCTCAAGGACCGGCGCCGGGTCGTCAAAGGGCTGAAGGACCGGGCGCGCGCCAAATTGCCCGTGTCGATTGCCGAAATCGGAGATCTCGAGCGTCACCAAGTGGCGACGCTCGGCGTCGCGGTGGTTTCGAACGACTCGGCGCGCTGCTCGGAAGTGTTGTCGCACATGGCGACGCTCGCCGGCGCGGCGCACGACGCGCTCGTCGCCGACGTCGCGACCGAAATCGTCTCTTTCGGTGACGGCGGTACGGGCATTCGAGGCGGGATCGAACAAGCGCTCGACCGCGGCGCGCTCAGTGACCCAAGCTTCGAGCTCGCAGTGGAGGACGACGAATGACTGGGCCGATGAGCGACGGGCGGCGCGGCAAGCGCGTGGCCGAATTGATCCGCGCACACCTGGCCGAGCTGATGCGTCGCGAGGTCGATGACCCGCGGCTCGCGGCGCTCGTCATTACCACCGTCGACGTTACGGACGATTTGATGTCCGCGCGCATCGGCGTGCGCCTGCTGGTGGGCGATGAAGAT
>DATHOI010000284.1:0-4947 GCA_035485095.1 Polyangiaceae bacterium
AGATGTGATGCTGTCGCGCGTGCTCGCCGACGCCACGGTCGATTGGGCGCGCAGCTACGGTGGCACGGCCGAAGACTACCCCGTGAGCTTCGTGCTCGACGCCCAAGATCGCATCGCTTTGACGGGGCTGTACAACGGCACGGGCAACCTCGGCGGGGCCGATTTCCCGCCCTTCGCGGGCAATGCAGGTCGCTACGACGCATCCATTGCGAGCTTCAAGAAAAATGGTGATCCGCGGTGGTCGCAGACCATCACTTCCAATGCGGAAGCCTTCGCGGGGCCGGGCTTGGCTGTCGATGCAACTGGCCACCTCTTCGTGCCGGGTAGTTTTCTCGGCACGGCGAGCATCGGCGGCATCGAGCACGTCTCGCTGGGATCTTGGGATGCATTTCTGGCCCGCTACGATGAGCCCAACGGCGTGCTGGGCACTGCAACACCCTTCGGCGGAACGGCCGAGGATCGCGCCGACATCGTGCTGCTCACGGGCAGTGATTGCATCTTGATCGGGAGGTTCTCGGGATCCGTCACGTTCCCGACCACACCAACGCCCACGACTTTGATCAGTGCCGGCGGCTTCGACGTGTTCATCGCGCGTGCCTCTCAGGCAGGCGTGCTGAACAGTGTGGTCGCATTTGGCGGAGCAAACGACGAGCAGGTCGAGGGTGCCCGACTGGACTCGCTCGGTCGTCTAGTCTTGGCGGGCAACTTTTCGAGCCCGACCTTGTCGATCTTCGGTGGCAATCCATTGCATAGTGCGGGTGGGGAAGACATCTTCCTTGCGCGACTGTCGCCAACGCTCGAGGAGCAGTGGTCGGTCAGCTTCGGTAGTGACGCCGACGACGCTGTGCGAGATCTCTCGATCGGGCCCAATGATACGCTGGCTATCACCGGCGAATTTCGCGATCATTTGCAACTCGGCGACCGCGGTTGGGACGCCACGCCCAGCGCGGATGCAGGCGCTTCCCAGATCGACTTCTTCGTCGCGACATTGGACTCGAACGGGCAACCCATTTGGTCGTACGCGGCGGGTGGCCCCGGGCAAGAGCGTGGGCTGAGTGTCGCCGCGGACTCGATCGGTGGTCTGTACGTGGTGGCGTCCACGACGAGCTCGATCGATTTCGGTAACGGTACGCCGCTCACGGCGGCTTCCGGGCAATTCGCGAGCGCGCTCGTCCGCTATGTGCCGTGAGCCGCACGGACTGCGGCATTTCAATCGCGGCTCAGAACCTCCTGGATGAATCGCCACAAATCTGCGCCAAAGCTGGCGTGTGCCGCCGAGCGAGCGCTCACCGGCGAGCGGTCCAGCAGCGCGAACGAAGCGTGCTCGGCTTCCGTGCCGAGCGCCGCGCGCTCTCGGTCGTGCATTTGCGCGAGGTGCTGACGCTCCTGCTCGCGTAGACGCTCGCGGACCAGACCCCCGCTCCTCACGAACTCGAGCACTTGGGGCAGCTCCCCCGCGTCGAACCAGGTGCCGTGCTTGGCGCAGACATCGACGATGACGCCGCTTAGCATGCCAAAATTCTTGCGGTTCATCATCTGCTGGCAGACGACGCACGGGCGGTAGTGCACGCGCTCCAACACGGATTTGGTAGCTGGCTTGTGATATGGCGCGTCGGGGAACGCGACGCCGGTCGTCTCATACTGCTCGAGCAAGCTGCGGAGTAGCGCATGCTCTACGAATTGCCCGCCGCACTTCCGACACGCAAGCAGGGTGCCTGCCGGCTCTTTCATCGCCTCGAGTGGCGCGAGACACTCCGCGCATTCTCGGTCCAGCAGCTCGGATTCGACGAGCAGCCCGAGCTCGGCGCCACAGCCCGAGCAGCGCTGGGCTTGTGACATGTTCATGTGAAAGCAGCGACTGCAGCGCAGGGTGGCGATACCCGCGCCGCAGTAGTGGCAACTGAATTCACCGGCCTTGGCTGGCGCGCCGCAGACGGAGCACTTGAACGTCGGAGCCTCGGTCATGCCTCCCGCAGGATAGCAGGAGGCACGGCCGATGGCGCGTACGAGACGCGCCTATTGAGCGACAGCTTTGAAGATGTTGCTGTAGTCGAAATTCGCGTTGTCGAACTGACTGCACTCGCCCTTGCCGCAAACTTGGTCGCGCTGGATATTCCAGAACGTGATCAACCCGAGCTTATTCTGCATGGCGAAGGTCGTGAGATCTTTGGCGTCCTGCAGGGAGAAGACCTCGTTGTCGTCGTTTTGGCCGATGTCCGGTGTTGCGCCGAGCATGGCCCAGGCTTGAGCGGTGGTCAGGCTGGGGATGATCGCCTTGAGCTGCGTATTGGCGCCGTTGAGCGAGCCGATGGCGATCGGCGCCATGGCGGTGCCCGCGGGCATGTCGCCGTAGTCCATGACCATCAAGTTCACGTGATAGATCGACACGCCAGCGGCGACTGCCGCACTGACCACCGAGCGCGCTCCCTTGTCGAGGCCCGACTCGTCGGTCTGCAGCGTGAACGAAACTTGGATATTCTTGGAGTCCTGCACCATCTTGAGCGCTTGGCCACGCATCGTGTTGACGGCCGAGGTCTCGACTCCGGCTTGCTCGGTGTCGAAATCCAAGTCCGTGATGCCTGTCGAGTCGACGAAGTTGCTGATCGCCGTCGCCAGAGAGCTCGCGTCGCGGCAGCCGGCTTCGACGTACGTGCCGTCAGCCCCGCCGAACGAGGCTTTCACGTGGCCGCCCGCCGCGGTGAAGGCTTTGATTTCGGTCATATCGTCAGGGATCGTGCTGTCCGTCTTGCAGCCACCACCGGAGAGCACGAACGCCAGCGTGACATCGCTCACGCCCGCCTTGGTCTTGAGGTCGGTGAGACTCTTGAAAGCAGCGGTATCCGAGCCAATTTCGTAATACGGCGCGTACTCGGTCTTGCCGCTGGGCGCGGCTCCCGCCGAGCCCGCGCTGCCGTTACCCGCGCCGCCGCTCGCTCCACCTGCGCCGCCGCTGGTCGTGCCGCCGCCGCCGCCATTCGCGTGAGCGCCGCCATTCGCGCTGGCGCCGCCGCCGCTCGTCGTGCTCCCGGCGGAGCCGCCCGCACCGCTATTTGCGCCCGCGCTGCTCGAGCTGCTGCCAGCCGTGGTTGACGCTGTGCCCGCCGAGCCGGCGCCACCCGCCTGTGTCGAGCCGAGGTTCTCGCTTCCGCCTCCGGACGGCGCGCTGCCGTCGCTACCGTCGCCTGAGCTCGAGCCACAACCCAGGCATAGCGAGCCTGCCACCAAGAGCCCCATCGAGAGCGATCCGCGCCATGCCATTGCCGTTGTCATCGTTTTCTCCTGAGTGAGGTGCGCACGCGGCAGCACCTGCGTCTCGCCACGTCGGCCATTTCCGACGCGCGAACGCACTTTCAAGTATTGGCCGGCGAAGCGGACTTCTGATGTTCGAAAGCGCTACCCGATATAGTCAGATCAGTTCAATCGCGCGCCGTTCCAATTGCTCTTCAGCTTTGAAGCATTTTCAGCCCATGCCACGTGCGACAGATCATGCGTGGTCGCGCAGACGCACGCGCGCGGCCGTCGACCCATGTCGGTGATAGTGCGACACACGCGCCTCAGAACGAGTGCTCACGCCCTGCGACTCTGCGCGATCGATCACGCGCAAGCGACCGCATCACCCTGACGAGTGAGCGGTCGTTACCTCACGAGCGCGTCAGTTGACCTTCACGCACTGGCCAGTGACGCACAGATCGCCCGGCGGGCAATCCCCGCAGCTTGCGATCATGTTGCCACAACCATCCGCTGCTTGACCGCATTGGATGTTCTGCGCTGCGCAAGTCTCGGGCACGCAGGAGACCGGCACGCACTTGCCGGCGATACACGATTCACTCGCCGGGCAAGCGGGGCAGTCGATCTGCAAGCCGCAGGTGTCGCCGGCTTGACCGCACTCGATGCCTTGATCCGTGCACGTCTTTGGGGTGCACGAGCTCGAGCCGCACTTGCCGTTGCTGCAGGTCTGACCCGCAGGGCACATGCCACACGAGATGACGCCATTGCAGCCGTCGCTCGCGAAGCCACATTGCTGGCCGCCAGGACAAGTAGCGGCCGGCGTGCAGCTGATGCTGCCGCACTTGTTGGCGACTGGCGGCTGACCGACGCCGCATTCCTCACCGGTCGGGCACATGCCGCAGGACACCAAGCCGCCGCAGCCGTCCGGCGCGTACCCGCAGTCCTGACCTGCTGGGCAGGTCGTCTTCGGGGTGCAGGTCGTGGTGGGGGGCACGCACGAGCCAAGATCGAAGATCATGAACTCGAGCAACTTCTCCTGCGGGTTCATCGGGTCGAGGCAGACTCCGCCCGAGCACGTGCTGGCGCATTGCGCGTTGCTCGTGCAGGCGGTGCCCCATGGGCAGGTGTGCGTGGTCGCGCTGCACACGCCGGTGCAATTGGCGTCAGTCGTGCAGGTGCCGTTCGCGTTGCCCGCGGCGCGGGTCACGTTCTTGCCGCACTCCGCGGGGAAGATCTCGCCGTTCTCGCTGGCGTTCGAGACGTGAAAATCACTGAACAAGACGCGGCCACACTGCACGACCGGTGGCGTCGCGGTCAGGTTCTGCACCAAATTGACCGGCGTGTTGAACGTGAAGTGGAGGGGGGTTTCCTCGCCCGTGTAGTCCGTGCCGTTGCACGTGTTGTTACCGCAGGTGTTGTTGTTGCACGTGCCGTTGTCGCCGTTTCCGAAGCGGCAATCATTGTTCACGTTGCAGGTCATGTTCGGATGGTTGGTGCAGACTTTTGCGCTGCAATCAGCGTTGCTGTTGCAAGCCACGGTCGTGGCCACGGTGCACACCTTCGGCGTGCACGGCGCAGCGGCGCTGCACGTGCCACCAGTGATGGCGCATTTACGGGCATTGTCGCCGTTGCGGTACAGCCACTGCTGCGTCATGCCAGGAACTTTGGAGATGAAATCCGTATCGTGGCGCACGACGTAGACCGTGGTCGAGTCGGCCG
>DATHOI010000285.1:0-4720 GCA_035485095.1 Polyangiaceae bacterium
CTTCGCCGATCACGCGCAGCACTTCGTACGAGCCGTCGAGGAGTTGCCCGATGATCGGATCTTCGTCGTCCGGTGCGTCCGCCAAGGGGGTCGCGTCACGCGGACAGACTCGAAAGTCAGCCGGGTAGCGTGCGCCGCACGTGGGGCAAACCCGAGGATTTACCGCGGCCAAACTGTTCTGCGAGATGCGCGGCGACGACAGCGCCGCTGGACTGCTCAGCGCTGCCTCGACGGCAATCGGCTTGGGCGGGGGAACTGGCCTCGGGTCGGGCATCGGGGGATCCCATGCTAGCCTTTCGGCCTCGTCCTGGGTACGACCAAAGCGGGCCAGGCGGCGGCGCAAGCGAGCGCGAAATCGCGGTCATTCACGCAAAAAATCAGCGAGCCCGCCGCGATTCGAATCGAGTAAGCTCGCTGATTGCTGTGAACGCCGCCATTCAGCTGGTTGTTCCGGTGCTTGCCGCAGTCGTGAGCGGCGGCTGCGCCGCGTACGTGGGCGTACAAAAAGCGCCTGGGGCGCGAGCCTACAGCTTGGTGATGCTGAGCCAGTGTTGGTGGTCACTCGGCTATGCCGAAGAGCTGCTCGCGCCGGACCTGCGCGGCAAAATATTTTGGGACGACGTGCAGCTGCCACCGAGCTATCTGGTGGTGTTCGCTCTGCTCGTGTTCGTGTATCAGTACACCGGGAGCCCGACCCGCAGCCTGCGTCGGTGGCTGACCGTACTGGCCGTGCTGCCAGCGCTGGCTTGCGTTTGGGTGTTCAGCGACCCCTTTCACGGTCTGGCCCGCGCGACCGCACACATCGTGCCGGATCCGCCATTCGGCGCGCTGCTCTACGACTTCAGCACGATCGAGTGGCTCTCGTTTGCGGAGGTATACGCGATTGGCCTGTATGCCTCGTATCGCTTGCTGAGGAACGCCGCAAAGCTTGCCGATCTGCATCGGCGACAAGCCATTCTGGTCAGCTCCGGAGTGCTGCTCGGCATGGCT
This sequence comes from Polyangiaceae bacterium, assembly GCA_035485095.1. Taxonomy (GTDB): domain Bacteria; phylum Myxococcota_A; class Polyangia; order Polyangiales; family Polyangiaceae; genus PMG-095. The sequence goes on from DATHOI010000285.1 coordinate 991, forward strand.
GGCGCACTACCAGGCTTACTCGGCTATCAACCGTTCGGGCAACGCGACTCGTCGCCGATTTGGTTTGCAATCAGCGGCGTGTGCGTGACCTGGGCTTTGACTCGCTACCAACTCTTCGATCTAGTGCCGATTGCGCGCGACGCCGTGATCGACAACCTGCCCGATCCGATCTTCGTATTGGACGCGAAAAGTCGCTTGCTCGACGCCAACCCCGCGGCACGGACGCTGCTCGGCCCTGCGATGCCGAAGCTCGGTGAGGACGCAGCGAGCGCGTTTCCCGCCTGGCTCAGCTTCGGTTCATTGCCCGCGACCTCCGAGCTCGAAACGCGCGAGCTGCTGCGGCCGGACGGCGAGGCCAGTTACGAGCTGAGCTGCGCCGTGCTCAGCTCGAGTGACGGGAAGTTGCGAGGACGCACGCTGATCCTGCGCGAGAACACGGAACAGCGCCGAGCGCGGGACGTGCTTCGGAAGGCGCACCACGAGCTCGAGCTGCGCGTGGTCGAGCGCACGCACGAGCTCGAGACGGCCAACGCTTCGCTGCGAGAGCGGATCGAAGAAACGCGTGCCGCGCAGGCGGCCGCGCAAGCGAGCGAGAGAAAATTTCGCGCCATCTTCGACGGTGCGTACGAGCTGATAGGCATGCTCACACCCGACGGGCGAGTGTTGGAAGCGAACCGAGCTGCACTCGAGCTCGCGGGGGTGAGCTCGGACCTGGTGCAGAGCAAACTCTTTTGGGAGACACCATGGTGGTCACACTCGAGCGAGCTGCAGAGCCAACTGAAGACGGCCATCGCCGTCGCTGCGCGGGGCAGGTTCGTACGCTTCGAGGTGACGCATCGCGCGACCAACGGCGAGCTGCGTGTGGTCGATTTTTCGATCACGCCGGTCTCGAGAGACGACGGCAGCGTGGCTTCCTTGGTTGCGGAAGGCCGCGACATCACCGAGCGCAAGCGCGCGGAAGAGGAGAACACGCGGCTCCAGGCGCAGCTCTATCAAGCCCAAAAGCTCGATTCGATCGGCCGGCTCGCAGGCGGCGTGGCGCACGACTTCAACAACCTGCTGACCGTCATTTTGGGCAACGTGGATCTCGCGCGCAGTGAGGAAGCACCGTCCAATCGTCTGACTGAACACCTGCACGACATCGAGCAAGCGACGCTCAGCGCGGCAGCATTGACTCGTCAACTTTTGGTTTTTGCCCGGCGTCAGATCGTCGAGCCGCGAGTGCTCGATTTGAACGCGAGCGTGGCCAGCGCACAGAAATTACTCGCCCGCTTACTCGGTGAGGACATCGACGTGCAGGTCGAGCTCGAGCCCAACCTATGGCGCGTGCGAGTGGATCCGTCACACGCCGAGCAAATGCTGATCAATTTGGCAGTCAACGCGCGGGACGCCATGCCCAAAGGTGGACAGCTCGTCGTGCGCACGGAAAATCGCCATGCTTCATTGCCCGAACACCTCGGAGTGAGCCCGCCGAGCGACTACGTCGTCGTCACGGTGAGCGATCACGGGGTCGGGATTGGCGCCGATGTTTTACCCCAAATTTTCGAGCCATTCTTCACGACCAAACCTCAGGGCATGGGCACGGGCTTGGGGCTTGCCATGGTCTATGGAGCCATGCAGCAAGCCTCGGGGGTGGTCGACGTACAGAGCGTGGTCGGGCGCGGCACGACCTTCACGCTGTATTTTCCGCGCAGTAACGAGGATGTCAGCGACGCTTTGCGCACGCTCGAATCACGCCCGCCGCGCGGCTCCGAGAACATCGCGCTGGTCGAGGACCAAGCGTTGGTTCGAGCCACCACCAAACGCCAACTCGAGAGCCTCGGTTATCGCGTGATCGACTTTGCGAGCTCGGAGGATGCGCTGCCGGCGCTACGCCAAGCGCCAAACCTCGCGCTATTGATTGCTGATGTCGTGCTCGCCGGGTCGAGCGGGCGCGAGCTCGCGGAAGAGCTGTCAGTCACCCGTCCTGGGCTAAGAGTGATGTTCATCTCCGGCTACACGGAGGACATCGTGCTGCGACACGGCATCGAGCTGGGGGAGGTCAGCTTTTTGGCCAAGCCGTTCAACATCGCTGAGCTTGCCCGAGCCGTCCGGCGCGCGCTGGATGCGCCGCGCCGAGAGGCTCAGCCAAAGCCGCAACCCTTGGGCAGGGCTTAGAGACTCTTTAACTCATCAGCTCTTTATCACTAGGTACGTGGTGCTGCCGTGCCGGTTTACCAGCAAAAGCACGCGATTCTTGGACTTCGAATACAGCTCTTGGAAGCGCTGCGGGGAATCAACGCGGGTGCGATTGACCTCGAGCACGACGTCACCCGGGCGAAGCCCCGCGCGCGCGGCGTTGCTCTGCGGGTCCAGGCGAACGATGACGACGCCCTGCTTCACTCCATCGTCGATCTCGAAGTTGCTGCGATTCTGCGGATTCAAATTCTCGAGCACGATGCCGTCGAGCGCGCCGCCTTGGGCCGCGCTCGGCCCGGCCGCGGTCGCGGTGTCCGTCTCCGGCATTTCACCGAGCTCGACATCTGTCGACGCGGTCTTTCCGTCGCGCACGAAATCCAAATGCGCTTTGTGGCGCGCACCGCTCGCAGCAATCACGTTCCGAAACTGGCCGCTCGTGTCCACGACTTTGCCGTCCACCTTGAGCACCACGTCCCCGCGCATCAGCCCTGCCTTGGCGGCGGGCGTACCGGGCTTCACGTCCGACAGCAGAATGCCGGTCGCGCTCGGTAGCTTCATGGCGTCCGCCAGCTCCTGGTCGACATCCTGAATTGCCACGCCGAGCCAGCCGCGCACGACTTTGCCGCTCTTTTTCAGGCTATCCATGATCGGAGAGGCCATGTTGCTCGGGATCGCGAAGCCGATGCCCTGATAGCCACCACTGCGTGACAAGATGGCGGTGTTGATACCGACCAGCTTGCCCTCGCTGTTGATCAACGCGCCACCGGAGTTGCCCGGGTTGATGGCCGCGTCAGTCTGAATGAAATCCTCATACGTCTCGATGCCCAGGTCGGAGCGCCCTTTGGCGGACACGATACCCATGGTCACGGTTTGCCCGACACCGAACGGATTGCCGATCGCGAGCACGATGTCGCCCAGGCGCAGCCGACCGCTGTCGCCGAACTCGACCGGCGTGAGGTTCTGAACGTCGCCCTTGATTTTGATCACCGCCAGATCGCTCTTCGGATCGGTACCGATCACGGTGGCGTCGTAGTTGTGGCGGTCGGAGGTCGTGACTTTGATTTCCTGCGCGTCAGCGACCACATGATTGTTCGTGAGGACGTAGCCGTCCTTCGAGACGATCACGCCCGAGCCCATGCCTTGCTCGCGGCGGTCTTCCTGACCTTGCGGGCCGAAGAAGGGCAAAAAGCCCATGCCCGACCCGGACATCTTGGTCACCTTCGTCATCGAAATATTGACGACGGAGGGCAACACCCGCTCGGTAATGTCGGCGATCGATTCCCCGCCGACGCGAGTCAGCGCCGGGCTCGGCAGGACCGTAACGGGCGCCGGGGCGCCACCGGTCTCCGCGGAGATTTCCGGGTGGATCTGCGAGCTTGCGGACTTCGTGCAGCCGACTGACGCCGCCAAAAGGCCAACGCCGAGCAGCGCCAGTGGACTCGTGAATCGCCGAGTGATCATCGATGATTTTCCTTGCTGGGTGCGCGCATACCGCGCCTTGCATGGGTTGAACCGCGGGCGCGTCCGGTTCATTCCGAAGCCGCTGAGCTCG
>DATHOI010000286.1:0-4368 GCA_035485095.1 Polyangiaceae bacterium
GAGCAACGGGCGCCGCGCCCTCCTCCGCGGAGGCCTTCGAGGCACGCCTAGACCGTGAACTTGGCGTCGCTGGCGGTTTGACCTCGAGGGAGCTGGCGCGGCGCGCCCTCGCGACAAGCTTCGATATTCGTGCCCGACAGCAAGAGCTCCTGGCCGCGGCCGCTGACGCGGACCGTGCCCTACTCGGATATCTGCCCGAGCTGACAGTGACTGCCAGCTATACGCGGCTTTCCGACCTAGGCACTGAGAACCTCGGAGACGTGGTCGTCGCCCCTGGACAACCGGAGGGCGCCCTACCCGCGAACACCCCACTCACCAACACTCCCATCGAAATCACAGGCGTGCTCAACCAATATGCACTACAGGGCAATCTCCTGGTACCGGTCTCGGACTATTTCTTGCGCGTGGCGCCGGCTAGGAGTGCGGCTGAGCATGCCGAGCGCGCTGCCGCCGGCGGCGTCGAAGCGGCTCAGGCGCGCGTTGCGACTGACGCGCGTGTCGCGTACTACTCATGGGTGCGAGCCAAGCTGGGCGTCGCCGTTGCCGAACAAGCGCTCGAGGACGCACAGGCCCATTTGGCGGACAGCCGCGTGGCTGCCGAGGCTGGCTCAGCGTCTCCCGCCGACGTGTTGCGCCTAGAGTCCCAGGTGGCACGCAGCGAGCTGTACCTGGTCAGCGCGCGGAGTCTAGCAGCTGTCGCGGAGGAGCAGGTGCGGACGCAGCTGCACGACACCGGCGAGAAAGTCTTGTCGATTGCCGAAGACGTGCGAGAGGCGAGTGCGGAGCGTTCGGGGGATAGCCAAGTCGCGCATCTACCCGAGCTCATTCGGCAGGCCTATCAGAACCGTCCGGAGCTCAAGGCGCTGAACGACAACGCCCTAGCCCTCTCGTTGCGAGCACGCGTCGAGCGAGCCGGCTACGTGCCGAGGCTCGATGCATTGGCTGCGGCCACGTACGCGAATCCGAATCCGCGGGAGTTCCCGCCAAAGGATGAATTTCGAAGCACTTGGCAAGCTGGCGCGCGCCTGAGCTGGAACATCACCGATGTCCCCGCGGCTCGGTTGCGCGCCCAGGCTACGGAGTCGCGCAGCTCGGGGGCTTTGAACGATCGCTCGGCGCTGGCGGATCGGATTCGGATCGAGGTGCGATCGGCTGCGCAGACGGTAGACGACTCACGTATTGCGCTGGACACGACTCAGCGCGGCCTGGACGCCGCGGAGGAATCGTATCGTGTACGACGCCTGTCGTATCAGAACGGTCGAGCCACCAACGTCGATTTGCTCGATGCCGAGACCGATCTTACGCGCGCACGACTCGAAAGACTGAACGCCGAGGTCGACGCACGAGTTGCACAGGTTCGCCTCGACTACGCCGTCGGCCGCGCCACCGCGCGCTACTAACGCGCGTCCGGCAACGGGCGCACGGCTGCTTCTGTTTCCGCTAGCTCGCAATCAGGAGCGCGAAGAGCAGGGGCAAGAACGCCACTGTCAGCAAGAACAGGCGGCGTGCCCACTCGTCGTCGACAGGCCTCACGAGCCCGATCACGCTCCAGCCGAGCAGGAGCGAACCGAAGGCTGCCACGCCAATGATGTACAGGCTGCCGCCCAGACCGAGCGGAGGCAGAGCCAGCGTCAGCAACAGCTGTAGCAGGAGGCCGACGAAAATCCCCCAGCGTGTCGCTCTTTCGCCGTGCTCGTTTGGCAGCACCTTCAGCCCCGCGTTCCGGTACTCATCACGCCGAAACAAGGCGATCGCCAAGAAATGCGGAATCTGCCAGACGAAGAGCAGGCCGAAGAGGGCCAGAGCCGCGGTGGACACCCCGCCCGTAGCCGCACTCCAGCCCAGCAGCGGTGGCATGGCCCCCGCTACCGCACCAACCCAAAGCGCGTGCAGCGAGCGCTGCTTCAGCGGCGTGTAGACGAGCACGTACACGAGGAGCGCGAGGGCTGCGAGGAACGCAGTGAGCACATTTGCCCCCAGCGTGAGGATCAAGAGACCAGCGAGCCCTTGCAGAATGCCGAGCCCCAACGCGAGCCCCGGGCGCACCCGCCCGGCTGGCAGTGGTCGACTGCGAGTCCGAGCCATTCTCCCGTCGATCTCGCGCTCGAGATACATGTTGAGCGAATTGGCTGAGCCGACGACGAGGGCAGTTCCCACGACAACGCTCACCAGCACTCCCGGCGTCACGCGCTCACGTGCGAGCGCCAGCCCGGCGGCGGCCGTGGTGACCGAAAGCAGGGTGATGCGCGGCTTGGTCAGCGCCAGCAGGTCTCGCAGACTGGGCACCGCTGGGGTCGAGGTTGCTGCGGCGGACGCCAGAGGCTCAGTCGTGGGTGTCATGACGGCTCGCGCTTCAGGCGGCGTTGTGCTGCTCGGCCTGTTCGGGGGAGAGCAGCCGGAAGGTCACGAGTGCGGCAGGGACGACGTACGCGATGGTGACCCAAAACCACATGAGCGCGGCAGCGCGCTGCTGGTCCTCGAGCGGCGCTATGCAGCACGCGCCGTGCATCGAGTCATAGTGCGGGTACACGACGCGACCGCAGAACGCTAGAAAGGCCGAGAGCGCATCGCACGGCAACGTCGCGAGAAAGAGGTACGCGGGGATGGCCCAACCTGAAAACGTGAGCGCAAACGGCCAGGGTCGAACCACCGGCAGCCAGAACAACAGCCCACCGATCAAGAACGTGGCGTGCTCAAGGCCGTGCCAACGCATGCCGAACGCGAAGACCGCAGGCACGTGCCACACGAGTACGACCAGCGTGCCCGCCAACCAGCACACCACGAGGTGCGGCGAGCGCCAGCTCGCCTCTGGCGGTTCGCGACGCCATGCCACCCGCCAGAGGCGAGCCGGATCACCCAGCAGCAGCAGCGGCGCGGCAATCGTCATGATCAAAAGGTGCTCGAGCATGTGGCCGGTCAGGTGCCCTTGGTCCAAGTGTGCAATGGGCGACGCGAGCGCCACCCACAGCGAGCCCACGCCGACCAAGAATGCGACGAGATGCGCGACAGACATGCCTGGTGCGTGACCTTGTCGCGCTTTGCGCCAGCACCACGCATATCCCGCGGCTAGAATGGCCAACCCAACGTCGAGCGCCGCGTTCATAGGGCAGGCTCGCGAAGCGCCGTCTGCGAAGCGTCGCGCGCCGGGGGCTCTCCGGGCGGATGCAGTGTTTCCATGAACGACACGAGTGCAGATGTTTCAGCGGCCGAGAGGTTCTTGCCGTAAGCCGGCATGTTGCCGCCGCCCTGAATCACCTGGCGCACGAGCTGGTCGCGCGTGAGCCGCACCGCGACCTCATCGAGCGCCGGCCCGCGCTGGCCGCCTCGCTCCCCGAGCGCGTGACAGTTGTGGCACTGCTTGGCCTTGAAGACCAACACCCCCTGGCGCTCGAGCGGCGTGCGGTGAGCGAGCATCTGCTCCGGAATCGGCTCCTGACTCCAGGCGTCCATCTGTGGGCTCCAAGGCGTGCGAAACCCAAGCTGCTCGAGCGAACCGAAAACTCCGACCATGAGCACCATCAGCAGCACCGCCAGCGGACGTCGCCTGAGGCTCTTCTCTCCCTCGCCGGACAGGAACGGGAGCGCAAACAGCAGACCGATGCCGAGCGCGGGCCCAATCAGCAGAAACGGAGTCTCGGCCGCAGGCGGCAGATACGAGAGCACCGAGTACAGCCACAGGAAGGGAGGATCGGGGCGGGGCGCGGTTTGGATAATGGTTGGATCGGGCTGACCGGTAGGCCCGAACGGACCGAACAGCACCGCACAAACCGCGATGGCTAGAAGGACGGCGGCCGAAAACGCGACGTCCTTGGCAACCGCGCCCGGCACGAACGGCACTCCGTCGCGGTGGGTCAGGTCTTCATACTCCTTGAGGTAAGTGGCGCGGCGGACCACCCGCCCCGGCATCGGCCAATCGTTGATGCCCAGCTTGAGCACGAGCAGCACGTGAACCAGAACGAAGAGGATCAAGAGGCCCGGTACGACGAAGACGTGTAGCGCGAAAAATCTCGAAAGAGTTGCGCCTGCAATGATCGGCCCACCGAGCATCAGCTTGACGAGCGAAGGCCCGACCAGTGGGATTCGGCTCGCGATCGACGCGCCGATGCCGAGGCCCCAATAGGCGTCCTGATCGAAGCGCAGGATTTGGCCCGTGAAGGCCATACCGAGCGTGAACAACAGCAAGAACACCCCGAGGATCCAGGTGAGCTCGCGCGGGTATTTGTGAGCGCCGAACAGGAACACCTGCACCATGTGGATGAGGACGATGACCACCATGAAGTTCGAGCCCCAACCGTGCAGGCCGCGAATGAACCAGCCCGCGGCGACCTGATGGTTGATGGCTTGAAGCCCGTTCCAAGCTTCGCTTGC
>DATHOI010000287.1:0-6490 GCA_035485095.1 Polyangiaceae bacterium
CAGACGGTTGACCGAGATCGCCCAAGCCGAGCACATCGACCTGGCCGAGCTGGTGAAGAAGATCCTCACTTTGCCGGGCGCAGAGCGCACCGTGGCGATCACCTTCGTCATGGCGGAAGAGGACGTCGAGACCAACCTGCGTCACCCGCGGGTCATGGTCGGCTCGGATGGACTACCCAATCCGGAAGGTCGCCCACATCCACGCCTGTATGGGACTTTCCCGAGAGTGCTCGGCGAGTACGTTCGCAAGCGGGGGCTGCTGTCGCTCGAAGAGGCGGTCCGAAAGATCGCAAGCTTGCCGTGCGAACGCTTCGGGCTCGCGTCCCGCGGTCGCATCGAGGTTGGTTTTCACGCGGATTTGGTGCTCTTCGACCCGGAACGGATCGCGGACCGAGCCACCTTCGCCGACCCCAAGCAGCCGCCGACCGGCATCGACTTGGTCGTCGTGAACGGCGCCATCAGCGTCGAAAGTGGGCGGCCATCCGACGTTTTCGCGGGGCGGTTTTTGCGCTTCAATAAATGAGCTGCCTGGGCCTGCCGGCCGCCTGCCGCGCAAATGGCGTTCGCTTGGGCACTGGTGCTACCATCTCGTGGTTCAAACCGCCTGAGAATGTCCCTGATCGTGCCGCCCCTAAGAGCCAGTCCTAAAACCCCTCCGGTCGCTGGCCTTCAGATCCGCGTCGTATCCCCGCGTTGCGCCTCCTCACCGTACTTTTCAAGTACGCCTCGTCGTCGCGCCTTGGGCTGCTTGCGCCTCTTCGGCCAGCTCGGTCCGGGGTTCTAGGACTAGCTCTTAGTTCAATATGGCAGATCCACGAGCTCTAGTAGCGGGACGCTACGCCTTCGCTGGCTTGCTGAAAAATAGCCAGACGATCGAACGCTGGGTCGCTGTCGAGAGCGAGAGCGGGCGGCGCGTGGTGCTCGCGGTAGCGGACTCTGGCCGGCTCACGACGCTCGACTCAGCGCGCGGCGTCAAGCATCGACATTTGACGGGCGTGATCGAGGTCGTGCGCGAAGTCGACGCATCGAGCTTGCCGAGCGGCAAGGCGTTGCCGCCTGGCTTTGGCGTGGCGGTTGCCGAGTTCGTGCCCGGTAAGACTTTGCATGGCGAGCTCGCCAAAGGCGGCATGAATCCGTCCAAGGCCGTGGCCTGGATCTTACGTTTGGCGGACGCAGTGCAAGCGCTGCACTCGGCGGGTGCGGTGCACGCCGCGGTTTCCCCGCGCAGCGTCGTCGCCGTGCCGGAGGGCCGCGCGATCGCGCCGGTGCTCTCGCAGTTGGTTGCGCCCGGCATTGGCGCGTTCTGTCCGCCCGAACGCTTGAAGGGCTCCGCGGAAACGGCGCCCGACGACGTGTGGGCGCTGCACGCGACTTTGTATACGGCGTTGACGCGCCAAGCGCCGTATCACGCGCTCACGCGCGATGCGCTGCTGAAGCAGATGCTCGCAGGCCGACCGAAACCGCTGTCCGCATTCGGTATCGACGAGCCAGCGCTGCAAGAGATCTTGGATCGCGGACTCTCTTACGAGAAGCGAGTGCGCGTCACGGAGCTGTCCGAATTCATCCAGACTTTGGACGGCTGGGAGCGCGACCCGCGCGCCATGCCCGCCAAGCGCCAGATCCCGCCGCGCCCCGCGCCGCGCAGCTTGATGGACATCGTCGGCGGCACCGGCCTCGGCAAGGACCGCGACGACGGCATCGTGATCGACGACTCGACGTTGCCCGAGGACGAGGGCACCGAGCTGAATCCGAAGCCGGCTGCCCCGCCGCCTGCGCCGACTCCGCCAATGCCCCCCGTCGGCACCGCCGCCTCTGGTCCCGTTGCGCCAGCGACGCCGCCGAGTCCGCCGCCCGCGCGCGAGCCGATTGGGTCAGCGCCGCAGCTCGCGCTCGACCCACAGGGCTCGGCTGCGGCTGCATCCGCGTTGCCACTCAAGAAGCGAATCTCGATCAATCCATTCGAGCGCAAGCGCTCGGTGTGGCCGCTCGTACTGGTCGCAGCCGTCGTGGGTGGTGGCGGCGTGTATCTGGCGGTGGCTCCCGACGCAGAAGTGCCCAAGCCAAAGCCGGAAGAGACCGTCGCGCCGGTCGTGACCCAGAAAGCCCCACAACCCGAGCGCAAGAAGTTGAGCCCCGCTGAAGAGCGAGATTCGTGCGTTGCGTCGTACTTCGATCCTGGCGCGTTCGACCGCAGCCAGAACTTTGCGTTCGTCTGCGCGGACGACGATTTTCGAGAAATTGCCACGCGCCTGCATCAGCTCGCCCGTCCGGTGCCTGCGGCTAGCGCCGATGGTGGAGCGGCCCCGCTGGTCGAGGCCGTTCACATCGACGCGGGAGCTCATGGCTCCGGCCTCGACTGGTATGAGCTCCCCGCCACCGCCATCATCCGCAAGAGTTGCTGTGAGAACGCGACCGCAGTCGCGCTGCCCGAAACTCCGGGCTGGTGCGAACAACTCCAAAGTGTCGTGCGACGCATTGCCGACGACAGCGGCAAGGCGGGAGACCTCGCGCCGGACGCGCGCAGCTTCGACAAAGCCGTCTCCTGCTTGTTCGCGAACAAGGTGAAGGGCGCCTACAGTTATGAAAAAGCGCCTTCCGAAGCCAACCGCGCCGCGTTTCAGCAGTTCCTGAGTCGCGCAGCGATCAGCGAAGCGCGGCGCTGATCGCCGAGCGAGGAGCCTGCCATGGTGCGTATCGTCGTGCTGGATGGCCACGCCGTGAACCCGGGGGACAATCCGTGGACCGCGCTCGGCGCGTTGGGCCAATTACGAGTGTACGACCGCTCGGCCGCTGGAGAGACCGCCGAGCGTGCCGCTGAGGCCGAGATCGTCCTGACCAACAAGGTGCTGCTCGACGCGGGCACACTCGCTCGGCTACCGAAGCTCAGGGGCGTCAGCGTGCTCGCGACGGGCGTCAACGCCGTCGAGCTGCCGGTTGCGACGGAGCGCGGTATCGCGGTGTGTAACGTACCGTCTTACAGCACGGCAAGCGTCGCCCAACACACGGTCGCGCTCCTGCTCGAGCTGTGCCATCGCGTCGGTCTGCACGACACCTCCGTGCACGCTGGAGATTGGCAACGTTCGCCGGACTTCAGCTATTGGAAGAGCCCGCTGCACGAGCTCGAGGGTAAGCGCCTCGGCATCGTGGGTTACGGCGCGATCGGGCGACGCGTGGCCGCCGCTGCGCGCGCATTGGGCATGCTCGTCTGTGCGGCGCGCCTCGCCCACACCGCCGCGGCTCGCGACACGGACGATCTCGAACGCCTCGCCGTCGACGAGCTGTTTCGTTGCTGCGACGTGGTTTCGTTGCATTGTCCGCTGACCGCTGAGACGAAACTGCTCGTGTCCGAGGCGCGGCTCGCGCTGATGAAGCCGAGTGCGTTTCTGATCAACACGGCGCGAGGCGGTCTGATCGACGAGCGCGCGCTCCGCTCGTCGCTCGACTCCGGTGCCCTGGCTGGCGCGGCGCTCGACGTGCTGTCGAGCGAGCCGCCGCGGCCTGAAAATCCGCTGCTCGTGGCGAAAAATTGCGTCATTACGCCGCATGTCGCCTGGACCAGCCTGCCCGCGCGAATGCGCCTGATGCAGGTCACCGTGGACAACGTGCGCGGCTTGATTTCCGGCGCTCCCATCAACGTGGTCAATCCCGACTACGCCCGCGCGCAATAGTAAGCGCTATGCTAGGCGTCGTGTCTCGATCGGGATCCGAGCCTGATGCTGACGACCGGAACCGCGGCGCTCGCGCGGATGCCGCGACCGACGACCAGTCTGCAAGCGTGGATTGGGGCTTCGCGCCCGCGCGCTATCAGCTGACGCGCTTCGTGTTCTTGCGCTTCCTCGGGCTCGTGTACTTGGCCGCGTTTCTGTCGCTGGCTAACCAGTGGCGCCCTCTGATCGGCTCGGATGGGCTGTTGCCTGCGGCTGATTTTTTGACGCACGTCCGCCGGCAATTGGGCTCGGTTTCTGCGGGTTTCTGGCGCTTGCCCAGCCTATTTTGGTTTCACACGAGCGACGCTCTGCTTGGTGCACTGGCCTGGCTCGGAGTGGGACTATCCGCGCTCTTGGTCTTGGGCTTTGCCGACGCGCCGCTCCTGGCGCTGCTCTGGGTGCTGTACCTATCGTTCGTCCACGTCGGACAAATCTTCTACGGCTACGGCTGGGAATCCTTGCTCTGCGAGACTGGGTTCTTGGCAATCTTCTTGGCGCCCGCGCTGTCCTTGAAGCCATTCGCAGGTAGCGTGCCGTGGCCGGTGCTGGTGCTAGTGCGCTGGCTGGTCTTCCGTGTGATGTTCGGCGCCGGCTTGATCAAAATCCGCGGTGACGCGTGCTGGACTGATTTGTCCTGCCTTGCGTATCACTACCAAACGCAGCCGCTGCCGAACCCGCTCAGCGCTAGCTTTCATCGCCTGCCGGAGCGGGTGCATGAATTCGGTGTCTTGTTCAACCATTTCGCGGAGCTCGTCGCGCCGTTCGGGGTGTTCGGCCCCAAGCGCCTCCGTTACGCCGCGGGCGCGGTCATCATCCTCTTTCAGCTATGCCTCATTTTCAGCGGAAATCTCTCGTTTCTGAACTGGCTAACGATCACCATCGCCTGGTCCTGCTTCGACGACGACGCGCTGCGTTGGCTCGCGCCCAAGCGCTTCGCGGCGCCGCTGCTGCGTCGCCCCCTGGCGCTCAGCCGCAGACGGCAAGTGGTGACGGGGGGACTCATCGCGCTGATCGCGATCTTGAGCCTGAATCCGATCGTCAACTTGCTATCACCCCGGCAAGCCATGAATGCTTCCTTCGAGCCCTTCGATTTGGTCAACACCTACGGCGCGTTCGGCAGCATCAACCGTGTAAGAAACGAGATCATCCTGCAGGGCACTTCGGATGAGCTCGGTCCGAGCACGCGCTGGGTCGACTATGAGCTGCCCTGCAAGCCGGGCGATCCGAAGCGTCGCCCGTGCCTCGTTTCACCCTATCAATACAAACTCGACTGGCAGATGTGGTTTGCCTCGTTTGGCTCGGCGGGCGAAGAACCCTGGCTCATTCACCTGATCGACAAGCTGCTGCGTGGCGACCACGTGGTTGACTCGCTGTTTGCCGTACAGCCCTTTCGCGAGCGCCCGCCGCGTTATGTTCGAGCGCTATTTTACCGGTATGATTTCGCCAAACCGGAGCTACACGGGCTGTACTGGCAACGTGAGTACGTCTCAGAGTACCTGAGGCCCGTTGCGCTCGGCGATTCCGATCTCGACGAGTATCTGCGCGACCACGGCTGGACGCCATGAAACGGGCGTTCGGCGAAAAGGGAGCGCTCGAGCGCCAATCCTCAGGGGGCGCTCTTCGGTGTGGCGCGCCATTCGTCACTCAGGATCGCGTGCAACGCTGAATCCCGATAGCCATGCTTGACGCGTACATTCTGCCTCAACGTGCCTTCGTGCCTCATGCCCAAGCGCATCAGCACGCGTAGGGATGCCGCGTTCTCTGGCGACGCGAATGCGGAAATGCGGTGCAGTTTCAGCTCTTCGAAGCCGAACTCGAGCATGCGCTGGGCAGCTTCGGCCACATAGCCTTTGCCCCAGTACACAGGGTGCAGCACGTAGCCGAGCTCACCTTCGCGGTTCTCGGCGCTCTTTACGCGCACGCCAATCGCGCCGACCGCCACCGAGCCTGGCTTGACGTTGATGGCTAGCTCATAGCTCGTGCGGTTTGGATCCTTGCGATTGGCGACGCGCTCCGCGCAGAACCTCCGCGTCTGCTCGAAGCTGTTGGGCCCCCAAGCCATGTACTGAACTACCTCCGGGTTGGCCGCATAAGCGTGAATCGCGTCCACGTCTTCCAAGCCGATTTCACGAAGCACGAGGCGCGTCGTTTCCAAACGAACGTTGCTGAGCATGCCTTGGCAAGATGCCCTCACGATCCTCCCGGGCACAAGCGATCGTCAGTGGCTGGCTCGGAACGCGGCTCGTTCTAGCCGGCTTGACAGCAGCTTTGCGGTCGCTTTTCTGAGCAGTCGCTACCGGCGCGCACGCGCCAGATTTCCTGAGTGCAGCGGCTCGTGCAGCTCCGTACCGAGATACCGCCGCACTCTGGGTTGGCGCTGAAATCATAGCTGTCGCCGCATTTCGTGGGCGCTGGTTCGTCGTCGTCGGGGCCCTCGCAGCAGCCCACCGGATCGCAGCTCTTGCAGGCGCACATTTGCGTGTGGCTGATGCTGTCGCCGGGCTTGGGTGGTGGGTGAAAGGTGCCCGTCCCAAAAAGCGGCGCGTTGCTGGGCGGCGGGGCGCTGCAAGCGCTCGAGCTGAGCGCCCAAGCCACGAATAGTAGCGGCGCGTGGCGCCGCCGACGCACTCGAATCCGATGAGCACTGGGGACACTCGATGCTTCACACCGCTGCAGGCAAGTCACTCGAGGGTTGGACACGCGCGTCGCGCTGAGACTTGGTCGTTCGAGATCTTTCCATTCGGCGTTTCGGTTTCGTGCTGGTGATATCTCGGACACGGCAT
>DATHOI010000288.1:0-11867 GCA_035485095.1 Polyangiaceae bacterium
TGAGCGAGATCGATGGTCTCCTTCTGGATGTTGGCCAAACCGTTGATGAGTTCGACCTGCGCAGAAGCCTGCGCGGCGTGCATCGACTGGGCTGTCTCTACGTCTTGTCGTCGCACGTCGAGGGTGGTCTTCGCCAAGCCAAGCGCGAGGGTACCAACAGCCATGCCGGCTGCTGCACCGAAGTCCAGAACGCTCGACTGTGCCGCCGTCTGGAGCGCGCTTTGCTCCGCGTCGATCACGCCTTGGGACCACACGATCGCGTCGAGTGTCTTGCCCGTCTGGTCGATGAAGTTGAGTGTGCCTTCGTCAACGTTTTGGGTCTGCGCCAACGTCCGTCGATCGATGCCGATCTTGTCTTTCATTCCTTGGATTTGGCTTAGCGATGCTTGCAGCCCGGCCTGTGTTTCATCGATTTGAAGGAGCAAGTCCCCGACCTGTCCCTCGTTGTTCGCCCCGCAAGATTGCCAGTCGGACGGCCCCTTGACCGCGCTGATGTCGAACGACGTGCCACACGCATCAGAGATCTGGCTTTCGTAGGTCGTTTGAACTTGGAGCGCCTCCTGCTGAAGCGTGCTTTCGTTCTGTTCAAAGGTGCGCTCGTTCATCGTGTATTCGGTTTCGAGCGCGGTGTACGAGGTCACCGCTTCGGATGCGATGGCCACCATCTGCTGGAAGTTGTTCGCGCCCTTCGTCGGGTCCTGTGGGTTGAACACAAAGGGCACAAACGTATCAGGCACCCCGAACGCCCCCGCGCCGCTCAGGAGATCGGCAAATCCGCTGTCGAGCGGGTTCAACACACCCGTGAAATCAGCCGCGATGTTCGGCGGCGCGACCTGCCACTGGTCGAGCGTCGCAACCAGGGTTGCGGTCTCGAAGTAACTCATCACCGCTCGCTGTTGAGCCGTCGTGATCAGCGATGACTGCTGCGTTGGCGTCGCCACTCCGGAGACGCGAGCCCGCTCGCCATCGACCGTGCTCATCACCACGAGCAATCGGTCCAGCGCACGAGCGGCGGGATAGCTATCGTCCTGAGTTCCGGTGGCCGGCGTGGGGCTCGCGTCCTCGGCGATCGTTGGGTCCATGTTGCGGAGGTATTCGATGACGTTGGGCGAAAACACCCAAGAAGCGACCGGATCGAGCGCTGTCACCGCGGAGTCGTAACGCTGGAGCTCCGCCAGGGCGCCACCCGAGTCGAACGAGTCACTCAGCGCCTGAACGACCTCGTTCTGTGCAATCAGTAACCCCGGGGCGAGCGTCTCCTGCATCAGCTGATTGAACTCAGCGCCATTCGTGGCGTCGTGTGCGCCGACGGCGGACTCGCTGAGTGCGCAGGCGAGGGGTGCCAGGAGCCCGCAGTCCGTATTTGTGGTCGCATCCTGCGCCGCCGCTCCGGTTGCGCACGCGGTCGCAAGGCTGTTGAAGTCGACCGAATCGTTCGCCATCGCGTCGTAGAGCGGCTTCGAGTAGGCAGCCTGCACTGCATCGAAGCAAATCGCGTGGTCCGCAGAGGCCTGGGCGGAGGTGTCGGTGGCAGAGTAGCCATCGCTGCATGCTGAATTGAGCGTGTCGGGGCACGAGCTGTCGGTCCATCCGAAGCTCGTAGGCGAGGGGCTTCCGGTTCCACCGTCCGGCATTGTCGCGTCCGGCGTCAGGCTGAAATTAACGGGAGCCGCGTATGGCTCGTATTGCAGAGTCACGCTCCCCGTCAGTTTCACTGGCTCCTGAAATAGACCGTAGACGTTGTCTTCGAACGTGCCGCTGAGATCGCCGTTCGTCGTCGGCTGCAGCGTCAGCTTGATCCTGCGGCCAATTGGACGTTGAAAGTGATTCCGAGTGCCGCCGAAGGTCGACTCGAAGATCTGCGAGCCGTTGAGCTCGATGGGCTGCCCGGGGGCGTAGTTGCCAAAGCCCGTAGCGGGCCCGGCTGCGCTCGCAGGAAATAGCAGCGACGCATCGGGATCGAAGCGCACGGACACATCGCCGTTCTGCTCCGCCACGTTGAGCACGAACCGTGCGTCGCCCAAGTTGACGAGCCCGCCGTCGTAGCGCAGCGAGCCACGGTAGCTGCCGCTAATGCCCGTGTGGATCGGAGCGGTTACCGACACATCGCCGAGCGAGGTGAAGAACTTCACGCTGCCCGCGACATCTTCCTGGCCCTGAAGCTTGCTGGTATCGACGTCGAAGGTGATGTCTGTCGAACCAGTGAATTGGCCGCGAGCCGCCTTGACGCTGAGATACGGGGCGTCGATCTGAATTCGGTAGTTGACCGGATCCGTGCTCGAGCTCTTCAACGTTACTTTCAGAGTCTGGTCTTGCTCGGTGAGCAGCGTCACCGGTGGGGTCGCCGTCACGGTCCCCGCAGAGACTGTCGTGGGCGCGGGATCCGTGTCGGGCTGGTTCGGGGCTAAGCAACGAGCGCGGTCCGAGCATGTCAGGCCTGCTGAGCAAGGGTTCGTATCGTTGCACTCTTGAACGCATTCTCCGAGATCGCAGTGCGCGTCTGCGGGGCAATCCGCGCTGATCACACAGGCAAGGGCTGATGCGCTCGTTAGTACCGGCGCGCCGTCGTCTCCGCTCGCGCCCGCCTCAGCGGACGACGAGCCTTTGCTGTGGGTTGGTACGCATGCTCCCAGAAGCACCGGGAGCAAAAACGCTGAAATCAACGAACGATGGAAGGGTCGCATGGTCATTGTCCTGTCTTTCAAACTGCACTTCTGATTGCTCACGTGCCTGTCGCGCCGGCAGCACCAGCGTCGTCACCGCCGATGACCTCGACTTCCTTGCTCTCACCGCTCGCGCCGTCTTGCCCAGCAAGCCCCGGTCCTCCCGTGCCACCCGCTCCGGGCGTGAAGGTCACGGCTTCTGTCGTCGGCGCGGTGCCGAGCGCAACGAGAGTGACCGACGGCCCCCCGCCACCAGCGCCGCCGGGACCACCGTGCCCGCCGTCACCGCCCGAGCCTCCATCCTGGCCATTCGTGAACTCCGCGTACATGCCTAGCGCCCAGCTGGTCGGCGCCCCGGCCTTGCCCCCCGCGCCTCCGAGCTGCCCGCTAGCGCCGTCACTCGGCACTCCGCCTGCGCCGCCACTCCCCGTTGTCAGCGAGCTCCATGACAACGACACGGTGCTGTTGATAGACAGCAGTGCAATCGAGGCGCCGCCAGCGCCGCCCCCGTGGCCTGCCATCCCGCCGCATCCGCCGTAGCCGCCCTGGCCGCCACCGCTGCCGTAGTAATATTGGGATTCGAGCTGACCGTTTCCCGCAGCACAATCCGCTTCTGTGTTGGCACCGTAGTAGCAGGAATAGCCGCCGGTCCCGCCGCCACCTGATTGCCCGTTCTCGCCGTTCTTGCCGTCTGCCCCAGAGTTCGATGCCACATAGCCGGCGTCTGTGACGGAGCCGAATCCTGCAGTCGCCAGCACACCCGGCTCACCCGCGAGCCCACTCGGACCTGCGTATCCTGAGCCACTGGTGCCGGGCGTTCCGGCCAAGCCAAAACTTGGATAGCCGCGGGGGTAAGGCCCATCCGCGCCACCCGTGCCGCCATGAACCTGCGTGCCTCCGCAATAAGTGGGGAGCCCATCGCCCCCTTCGACGCGTGTGACGCTACAGGAGACCAGCCCGGCTTGGCACTCGAGACCCGCGCCGCCAGGACTGCCGTTCTGCGCGGACGTCGCTAGGCCACTCACTGTCTCGCCAGCCAGTCCCGCGGCTCCGTCACCGGCATCGAGCTCGAGATGAGAGAGACTGACCTGATTCGACGCAGCGACCTCAACCGCAATGGAGCTGGCGCTCGGATCCGTCGCAGTAGCAGCGACGAAGCTCATGCGGTCCACAGTCACGCCGGTCGCGTTACGAACGGTGAGCGCGATCCCAGACGCGGGCTTCACAGTCGGCCGAGCGTTGCTGCGTGACCAGTCTTTGCAGTCGTAGCCGCCGAAGATGCTGACCGCTTTGGTATCGATGACGACGTTGTCCGTGAAGTCACCAACGCACGCGTACACGGCCTTGCCGGCGCTCGCCGCGAGTTCGACCGCCTTTGCGAGGGACTTTACCGGCGCCCCGAACGCGCCGTCTGCTTTGTCGTCCCCGTCGGGTGAGGCGAAGATGGCAGCGGACTTGTCGCCGTCGATGCCGTCGCAATTCGAGTCAACGAATGCGTCGTCGGGTACATCTGTCCCGCCCTGCGGCACACATGCCGCGGACGTGACGCTCTCGCCGTCGGCACCGGCCTCGCCGCCAGCGCCAGCGGCTTGCTCCAAAGCAACGTCACAACCTGAGCCCTGGCAGGCGCCCGCTTGCGAGTCGGCTCCAGTGGCTGCGCCGTGCGCCGAACCAGAGGAACAGCCGCTCGCGGCCGCGCCAGCGGCCAACACAACGGCACTCAACAATACCCAAGATCCGGTGCGCATCTCTTCTTACCTTCCCGTGGCCCCCCCGCATCGGCCGGGCGACTTGCACGGCGTTGCGGTTCACACACACCCAATCGGGCGCTGCCGCGCGGCAGTTGCTAAGAAAATGCAGACTGGTTGGGCAGCGCCTAAAGATCGCAGGAAACACGGCGCGTTGGTCGTCTCACGACTTCGAAGGGTCTCGGCCTCCAAAGAAAACGCGGACGCTGAAGATTTCACGCAACCGGCCGCGCAAGTCGACCGACTCGACTACATGCCATCGATCGCCAAGGTGCCGTCGCAGGCTGCACGCGCGCTCCTCCGGCGGGCGGTCACGCAAACGCCTTCAAGACAAGAGGGGAACGCTCATGTACCGAATAGCTGATTCCAATTCGTTCGTCTTCGTCGAGCTGACTACTGACGGTGTCACGAAAACGTTGGCGCTCCCGCCTCGCGAGGAGCGAGCGCTCACTGTTGGCTCGGCAGACGGTGCAGACTTTCTCGTCGACCGCGCACGGGCCGCGCCGGTTCAGTTTCATCTCGACCGTTGTAACGAGGCGGTCTGGCTCGTCCCTGCTTACGGCGTGGGAGATCTTCGCGTGAACGCAGCGCTCGCCTCCGGCCCCATTCCTCTTGAGGCACGGAACGTAGTGGAATTCAGGGGGATTCAGCTCGAGCTGAGAGTCCTCGGCTCGGACGATTTCGCGGACGACAGCGACGAGCTCGCGACCGGTCAGCTCGACGCAGGAAAACTTCGTCAGTCCTACTCACTGAACCTACCAAGCGATGACGACACAACGCTCTTCGCGATGCGGGCAGTCTCCGTTACTGACCAACCTCGAGATGAATACCCGACCCAGGTGGTCGAACGCGTGCCCGTGGGTGCATGGGGCTTGCAGTCGCAACGCACAGAGCGAATCGCACCGTATCGCCCCCCCGTTTCGCCGATTGAGGGCGCTCCGCCTTTCGACGAGCCGACCACCCAGCGGATGGCTCCGCTTCGGAATTTGGTCGACGAAGATCAACGCGCGCCGGCCATGACCGCCACCGGGACAGAGATCATGGCGCCCTTTCGACCCGGACGGGCCCAACCGGCTACCGAATGGGCTCGCCAAACCAGACATCTCGGAACGCCCGGAATGGCGTCGGTTGAGACCGTGCCGATAGCTCAAAAACCGAGACCAGTGGTTCCCCCCGAGCTCCCCCGCAACGAGCGCCCCGCACAATTCGACGTGACACGCAGCAGTGCAGTCATGGCGCCGCACGCCGGGCCGACTGCATCGTCCGAGAGGACAGCATACAATCCGGCGAGTCATGTCGTCGAAGTAACGCGTCGAGAGATCCCCGCGCATGCCGCGCTGTCGAAGCCACTGTCGAATTCAGAGCCGCCTGTCGTGCTTGCCAACTCCGCTGCCGAATCGCGCAGGCCAGAAGGCGATTTCGGTGCCAGCGCGCGCACGGTGCGCCCTAGCGCCGAGCCTGTTTCCTGGTTGGCGAGACTCGGCATGCTCACCAGAGCCCGGCCGCTCATCGTTGCCGTCAGCGCAACGCTCGGTTCGCTCCTGCTGGCTGCGTTGCTGCTGACGGCAACCCGCATCGCCCAGCGACATCGAAGCGTTCCGCACCCAACCGGGACTGACGGGGTCGCGCCCATTTCGAGTTCGCTTGTGCCGGTCGCCACTTCACAAGTCACGCCAGTGCCGAGTTCGTTGGTGCAAGTCGTGGTAACGCCAGCGGTAGTCACATCGACTACGCCGCCGCTTCAATCCGTTCCGGTCGTGGGGGGAAAGAGGCCACCCGTCGGCGGACCCCACGCTCGAGCCAAGTCCGCGCCGCCATCGGACAGCCAGACATGCACGACCGAATTTTTGAGGTTTGCTCATGCAAAATAGCAAGAAGCGGGCTCCAAATCGTAAGCTCGCGACGCCGTCAAACGTACACCCGAACTCGCAGAGTCCGGACGACGAGTACCTCTCGGAGCACGTCGAAAGAGCCCTTCTCACGGTACGACGATACCTAGCGCCGCAGCAGGCTCAACTCGTCCGCAAACTGGTGCACGATAGCCTCCAGACCGACCCGGTGTCCCGACAGTTGTTCGCGAGAGCAGCGGCGGCAACGAAAGCGATGCCCGGTGAGCGGCGCGCGCCAGACGCTCAGGCAGTTTCGCGACGAGGACGGGCCGCTCGCGAGTAGCCAAGGAGCAGCAGGAGTCCCGGAGAATCTGCTCGACGAGCTGCCCGTTAAGTGATCCCGAAATTTGATCTCGAAGCGGTGGTGTCGTGAAGAAGCGGCCCATCTGTTGCACTCTTGCCAGAGGCACCCGGGCAACCATTCAAACGATGACTAGCCGGTGAATTTTGCGCGCGATTTCCGTGCGCGCGCTATCCGAGCGGCACCTGATTGTGAACATTGGCTGCTCGACGGATTGACCATCGAAACTGAGGCTCGACGGCAGTAGAGATCGACGGTGGGAACAGTGGGGACATTGCTGAGATACGCAACGCGGAGAGATTCATGGCCAACCAACTGAAGTCGATCAAGCACATCGTTCAAGTCATGCTCGAAAACCGATCCTTCGATCAGATGCTCGGGTTCCTCTATACCGACGAGCACAACAAGTCCCCGAACGGTGACGCCTACGAGGGCCTGACCGGTAGCGAGAGCAACCCGGACGACACCGGCCGGGACGTGAAGGTGTTCAAGATCACCAAGGACAGCAAGCACCCCTATTTGATGCCAGGCGCAGACCCAGGAGAGGGCTTTCAGAATACCAATCTCCAGCTCTTTTCCGAGTACGAGCTACCCGCGGGTGCCGAAGCAACCAACAAGGGCTTCATCGTCAACTTCAAAGCGGCGATCGCGTACGATCAATCGAAGCACTACAAGGATTCCCTCGACGGCACCGTGCCATCAGACATCATGGGCATGTACACCCCCGAGATGCTGCCGATCTTGTCCGCGCTCGCCAAAGGCTTTGCGGTCTGTGATCACTGGTTCGCCTCCGCTCCGACTGAGACCATCCCGAATCGCGCGTTTGCCGCCGCGGGGACCTCGCAGGGGCACATGGACGACAACGTGAAGGTGTTCACTTGCCCGAGCATCTTCGGCGCGCTCTCGGAGAAAGGTCAGGATTGGGCCATTTACGGGTACAACCGTGACCCGCTGACTCGGCTGGATTTTCCGGATACCCAGTCCGCGTCGAGTGATCACTTCGGTCACTTTCGCGACTTTCAGGATCGGGCGGCCGCGGGCACTCTGCCCGCGTACACCTTTCTTGAACCGGACTTCGGTGCGAACGGCAACAGCCAACACCCGAACTACGACGTGGCTGCTGGCGAGAAATTCCTGCACGACATCTACTATGCACTTCATGATGGACCCGGCTGGGAGGATACTCTGCTGGTCATCACGTACGACGAGCACGGTGGTAACTTCGACCACGTTGCCCCGCCCACCAATGCGGTGCCGCCAGACGACTCCGCCGGCGAGTATGGGTTCGATTTCAAACGCTTCGGGGTACGTGTTCCAGCGGTGCTCGTTTCCCCGAGGATCAAGCGCGGCACGGTTTTTCGCCCTGAATCGGGTACGCTTGATCACACCTCAGTCCTGAAAACCGTCGGGCTTTGCTGGGATGTCGCGCCGCTCACTGCGCGCGTGGCGGCAGCCCCAGACTTAGGCGACGTGTTGACGCTCGCGACCGCACGTACCGACGATCCACTCAAGGGTGTACCAATCCCCGTCTCGCCGGACGCGCACCCTGCGCCGTCAAACCCGTCGAAGCTCGAGCGCATCCACGCGAGTCGCCTCTCGAAGCTTCCGATCCGCAACGACCAGGGCACGTACGCCAACACGACGCCCGACCTGTCCTCGACCGCCTCCGTTGGCGACTACATCCGCGGCCGTAGTGCCGCCTGGAGCCAGCACGTGGACCGGTCAAAGAAGCCGCGTATAGCTCCTCCGGGTGGCGCACCCGCACGGCACGCGTCGAAGCATTCCAAGACGACGCGGTAGCTTCGTTTCCCGCCCACCTTTGGTGAACGGTTCATCGTGTTCCTTGAAGAGCACAACCGAACAGGAGCCAACGCAGATGCAGCCGAAGCCACGACACCTCGATCCTCGCTACGGCGGACAGTTCGAAGACGAGAGCGTCGCCCGTGCGTACCACACGCGGCCTCCATACCCGCCTGAGTTGTTCACAGTGCTATCGACGCTGCTGCCCTCGGGTGCGACGTCGTTGCTCGACTTGGGGTGCGGAACCGGAGACATCTCCTTGGGTATGATCGAGCGGGCGAGTCGTATCGATGCGGTCGACCCGTCGGAAGCAATGCTTCGGGTTGCACGAGGGCGGAAGGGAGCTGACGCCCCGAACATTTCTTGGTTACACGCGTCCGCCGAAGCGGTTCAGTTCGGTGCGCTCTACTCGCTGGTTGTCGCGGGAGAGAGTCTACATTGGATGGACTGGGAGCTGGTCCTTCCAAAAATCGCACGAGCGCTAGTACCCGGGGGGTTTCTGGTCATCGTTGATGGGCGCGCTCTCGACCGCATGCCCTGGTCCGCTGATCTCGAAACACTTATCCCTCGATTCTCCACTAATCAGGAGTACCGACACTACGACCTCGTCACCGAGTTGTCGTCCCGCGGCTTGTTCACCGAGATTGGGCGACGCAAGACCTCTCCAGTGCCGTTCAGCCAGTCCACCGACGAATACATAGAATCGTTCCACACCAGGAATGGTTTCTCACGGCTCAGGATGACAGCTGGGGCGGCTGCGCAATTTGATCGGGAGCTGGACCAACTCGTTTCGGCGCATAGCGCAGGGCGCATGGTTCGCGGGCACACGATCGCGGAGGTCATTTGGGGCATCCCGACGAGGGCAGGTTCCGATGGCCCGCCCTGAGCCGGCGCAGCGCAGCGGTGAACGTCGGCAGAAGTAGCCGACGCAGCCGCAGACCCGGCCCCGGCTCAAGTACCTAGGCCGTCCGAGTTCGAGCCCCGGCAGTGGTGGTTGGCGATCGGCGCCCGTGTCACCGAGGCCAGTACCACATCATCGCTGCGCTGATCCCGATGGTCACCGCTACAGCGAGAAGCAGCAAAGCATAGGCCGCCAAGAGCGGGCGCCCGAGCCGCCGGGTGGCGCTGTCCTGAATGGCTCTAGCGAGCCTCATGACCCCGTTCGGGCGTTCGTCTTTCGGTGCCATCGCGGCTAGCTTTGTGAAAGCCACCCCTGAAACGATGGCAGCGGCCAGCGGCGCTGTTGATCACGGAGCTCGACCACGAACGCCATGGGGCCGACGAGCTCGTCGATGTGCACCAGCAGCTCGAAACGTGTCGGATCGGTTCCGCGCTCGCGCAGTGCCGCATTGAAAACTGCGACCGCCGCCGCCTTCATCGCTGCGAGCCGCGCGTCCGTCATATCTGGATGCTCGTGCTCCCGCAGGGCGACCTGCACCCGAGCGTTAACGTCCCAGTGTGGAGGAATCGAGGTGCCCATCGAGCCACTCCCAGATCATGATCGCGGATCGGTCCTTCGCCTCGATGAGGACGCCGCCGACTGCGGTCTTCTTGTGCACGTACGGGGCGTCGAGGTTCCACATGTAGCGCTCGAGGTCGGCAAGGTCGGGCTCGCTCACCGGGAAGGCCTCGCCGCTTGCATCGAGCTTCCTCCGCACGTACGGCGCGATCCATCCGTTCGCGTACAGTCGCCAAGCGTTCCGGTCCCGGCTAAACAAGAGTTCCACCTTTGCTTCGCGCGTGGCTGCGAGTCCCATAACTGCTCTCCGTCATTCAGGGTGAGCACGACTGGCGCTGGCTCCGCGTCGGTCTCGGCCTCGCGCGACTCGTGCACGTGGCAGAGCTCTCCGCTCGAGCGGTCGCAGAGCCAACAGCTCGAAGCTGTCGCCGCGGTGTAGTCAGAGCCGAGCTCGTCCACCACGTCCTTGCCCATGCAGCGATGCTACCATGCACCCTGAGATGCCGTCTCGGCGCGAGGTGACCGTTGGTTTCGTCCTGGCTCTTGGGATTTTGGCCGTGATCTTGGCTTTGCGCGTCGTCCCGCCACCGTGGCGTGCGTGGTTCCCGTAGGCTCCTCGCATGTACTGCTCCGAATGCCGCGAGGCCGGTCGGATGCCTTGGCAGCATGCCGAGGGCTGCGTCGAGGCGATGCGGCAGAAGCTGCGTTGGTACTCAGCGGGACTACCAATCGGCATCGTGCTGCTCGCGCTCGAGACGCTGGCGATCGCGTACGTGTTCGTCCGACTGGGGCGCTGCACGTGATTCCGCCCTTCGTGATCCGCGCGGTGACCGTCGCCGTGTTCTTCGTTGGCTTCGCGCTCGGCTGGTGGTGGCGTGGGTGGTGCGACCGCGATCGAGAGCTCGCAGAGCAGCTCTTCGAGGGAAGCCCGCGAAAGACCGACCGAAGTCGCTGACGAACCAGAAAAAAAGCCAACGTTGCAATTCTGGCCTCGCAGACCGCGGCCCGCTGGCTCCCTGAGCTGAACGCCGGTATGTTGGGCAGATCGTGAAGATGGCGGAGACTTGGACGGCACGCTTTGGGGACCTGGCGCCAGTCGCCCACCTGATGCGTGCGGCGCTTCCCGATCGTTGGTTGCGCATCCACAGCCTTCCTGACTCCAAGCGGTACCCGGAAAGCGAACCGGAATACTCGGAACTCTTGGGACGACACAACAAGGTAGCGAGTGAGATTCTTGGCGAAAATAGCGAAGCCATCCTTTTCGCGCATGCGTGGGGGACGAGCGCGGACTTTCGCTCGGCCTTCGCTGAGTTTGGTTGGGCGAGAGGGCTCGGGCTGGTCGATGCAAGCACCGTAATTCTCCCCCCGGCCGGTGACGGAGAGAGCAGCATCGTGATCGGCGAATGTTCCATTCGCTGGTCAGCGCAGACCTGGAACACGCTGCTCCGTGATGTTGCTGCCTGGCGCACCACCTCAATGGTCATCTACAATCCCCGCTCCGGCGAAGTCTACGCGCCCTATGATGGAGGGGCTGACATCTTCGTTGCACGGACCGATCGTGTCGCGATTTTGAAGCAGAAGTGGTCCTTGTGGCTGTCGGCCCATCCAGGCGGACTCTGAGGCTGCCCAACAAGCTGTTGCAGCAGACGGGCTTGTCGCTCGCGCCCACGCGACGCCGTCATCCTGCAAGTGGCCAGTACGGGCTTCGGCCTCGGAAACCACTCTCGGTGCGGCGGCACCTCGCGTGACCGCCGCCCTTACCAGCAGAAGCCGTCAGGATCGCCGGAGCATGTGCTTGGCGTCCCTGACGCATGCGCAAACGCCGGTTGGCCCGTGCAGTCGGCGTTCGAGCTACAGGTCTTGCGGCAGGCCCCGTTGCTGCTGCCTTGGTTGGCGACGCACTCGGCGGCCACCGCGCAATCGCTATCCTTCGTGCAGGCGCCACCGAGGGCGGTGGTTCCTGCCGGGTACATGCAAAAGTCGCCTTCGATATCACCTATGGAGGCC
>DATHOI010000289.1:0-2111 GCA_035485095.1 Polyangiaceae bacterium
CCTACGAGCTGATGGAGGGAGCCTGGCCCGCGGTGGCACGCGACGAAAAGGCGCCGCGCGCGATGCGCGAGTGGGCACAGAAGCTCGAGGCGAAGGCGAAGTACGTCGTGTCGGGCTCGCGGAGCGCTTTTCCGTGGCAGAACACGATCAAGGTGGAGGGTGACCTCCGCGAGGCGATCTCGGCGCTGAAAGCGGAGACCGAGCGGGGTGTCCTCGTCGGAGCGCCCAAGCTCGCGGCTGCGCTGGAGGAGTTGGGGCTCATCGACGAGTACCGCATCGTCGTTCATCCGATCATCAGTGGCCGCGGGCCGACGTTGTTTCATGGCCTGTCGAGCGCGCGGCATCTCGAGCTCCTATCGACACAGCGGTTCAAGTCCGGCGTGCAAGCGCTCCACTTCCGTCGCAAAACGGCATGAGCGTGGTGCGTGGCCCGTCCGAGCTGGCCTTGCGTGTTACGCGACCTCCGCGCGCGGTCGAGCGAAGCGGCGTGGTAGCGTCGGCAGCCCATGCGGGTCCTGGTCATCGGTGGCAGCGGCGCGGGGAAATCGACGCTGGGGCGGGTCTTGGCGCAGCGGCTTGGTGTGCCGTATGTGGAGCTCGACGCTCTGCACCACGGTCCAAACTGGCAGGCCGCGACCGCAGAACAGCTGAGCGCGCGGGTGCACGGCGCGATTGATGGAGCTGCCGGCTGGGTCGTGGACGGCAACTACGTGAGCAAGCTCGGCACGTTGCTCGTCGATCGCGCCGAGCTCATCATCTGGCTCGACCTACCCTTGAGCACGAAGCTACGCCGGCTCGCGCGGCGCACCGCGCTCCGCTGGTTCCGCAACGAGGAGCTGTGGAACGGCAATCGCGAGACGCTGAAAGATGCCTTCTGGGGCACCGAAGCACTGTTTCCGTGGGCGATCCGCAGCCACTTTCGCCAGCGGCGTCAGTTGCCCGAGCAGCTCGCTGGGCGTCCATTCGTGCGGCTGCAGAGCCCACGCGAAGTGGACGTATGGCTCGCCGAGTTTCGCGCACAGCGCTGAGCCGCGTCGTGCTCGACCGGGAAGACGGGGGCTACGCCGCGCGTTTCTAGTTCGGTCCGCGATTACGGCGTGATTTCGCGGCGCTTCGCGCGTACCAGTGAGACCCCATGCCCATCCCCAATGTAACCATTCTGCGAACCTTGCTGACACAGGGACAGCACTTGAGCGGTGAAGACCTGAGTGATGCGCTCAAGGTGCTGCTTTCCGAGCTCGAGACGGCGCGCCGAAAGGTCGCCGATCTCGAGAGCCGCGTGCGCTCGCTCGAGACACGCAGGCCGTAGCTGGGAGAACCCCGCTTTCACTCCAGCACCGCGCGCTGCCGCTCACGGCGGATCCGCGCGGCGGCGGATTCCATGTTGCGGAGCGTGGTGGCAGAGCGGTACTCTGAAAGAGAGTGCGTTCCCTCGGTCTGAGCTTGTTCGTAGTGAGTGGCTTGCTCGCGTGTGGCGCGCGCTCGAGTCTGCTCTCGGACTCGCTACAGGGTCCTCTCGTGCGCGCGGGCACAGGCGGCATGAGCTCGGGCGGCGGCGGCTTCACGAGCGGGGGGCTCGGCGGGCTGTTCGGGACGGGCGAGACGACCGGCGCGGGCGACGCTGGCAATGGCGTTGCTGGGGCGAGCGGCGGTAGTCACGCCGGCGGCAGCGGTGGCAGCTCCGGGCACGCCGGCAGCGCGGGCGGTGGAACGTCCCGCGCGGGCGAGGCGGGCGCAGCGGGCACACCGAGCTGCCCAGTCGACGGTGCAGCCTGCGACGACGCAGACCCCTGCACGATGAACGATCGCTGCCTGAGTGGCAGTTGCGCCGGCACCCCTCTCGCTTGCGCCAATCCCCCTGCCCCGACTTGCATCGATGCTCAGACGCTGCGGCGCTACTCGACGGGCGCGTGTGCGCTCGGTGCATGCCAGTACCAAACGACGGACAGCGTGTGCTTGGCGGGCTGTCAGAACGGAGCCTGCACGCCGTTTACCGCCAGCATCAGCGTGGGCGAGAGCGACGCCTGCGCGATGGTCAATCACGGCCCCGTCAAATGCTGGGGCGGTAGCTTTAGCGGGCTGCTCGGCAGCATCAATGCGTCCGATGTCCC
>DATHOI010000290.1:0-9762 GCA_035485095.1 Polyangiaceae bacterium
AAAGTCTTCCAAAGCTTGGAGATGCGCCACGGTCGACGGTTCGTGCGCGTGTCCTCTTGGTGGACGACGATCCAGAGGTCTTGCACGCGCTCGGTCGCAGATTGAGGGCCACGGGCTTCGAGGTGTCCGCGCACTCGAGCGCGGCATCTGCACTGACGGCCTTGAAAGACGGAGGCTTCGACGTGGCGGTGAGTGACATCGCCATGCCGGAGATGGATGGGCTCGGCTTCATCCGTACCGTGCGCCACCATGATCTCGATCTGCCGATCGTGCTCATCACGGGCGCGCCCGCGTTCGAAACGGCGATTCGCGCCGTCGAGTACGGCGCATTCCGCTATCTGGTCAAGCCGGTCAACGACGCCGAGCTCTACTCCACGCTCGAGCATGCCGTGAATCTGTATCGCTCTGCGCAGGCCAAGCGGGAGCTTGCAGCCGACTCCGAGCATGGCTCCGTGCTCGCCGGCAGACGCCGAATCCTAAAAGCGAACTTCGAGCGAGCGCTGGCCAGCGTTTGGATCGCTTATCAACCGATCGTGACCGCGAATGATACACGCGTGTTCGCGCAGGAGGCCCTGCTGCGCACCAATGATCGGACGCTGCCCGATCCGACAGCGATGCTCGACGCCGCGGAGCGCACCGGGCGGCTCAGCGACCTCGGACAATTGGTGCGCTCGTCTGCCACTGAAGAGATCAAGCGCGCGCCTGGGGATTGGAGCTTTTTCATCAATGTGCACCCGCACGAGCTCGGCGCGATCGACCTCTTGATGGACGGGCCGATGCGCGAGATTTCTGCGCGAATCGTGCTGGAAATTACGGAACGCGCGTCTCTCGATCAAATCCCGAATGCGCACGCGGCCATCGCCCAGCTCCGGAAATGCGGCTACCGCATCGCGATCGACGACTTGGGAGCAGGCTACTCTGGGCTCAGTAGCTTCGCCGAGCTGGAGCCGGAGTTCGTGAAGTTCGACATGTCGTTGGTGCGCGAGATCGACAAGCGAGCGACCAAGCAGCGGCTCGTCGCGGCGATCAGCGCCATGTGCAAGGGGCTCGGCACTCGCGTCGTTGCCGAAGGCGTCGAGACCGAGCAAGAGCGAAGGACTTTGATCGAGCTCGGCTGCGAGCTTTTACAGGGGCACCTATTCGCTCGGCCGGGGCCCGCTTTCCCCGAGCCTAACCGGTGCAATTTCGGGCCCGCCTGACGCGAGGCCGAGCACGCGGCGTGCGGTCGTGAGGTCGAGTTGATTCTCCCAGCGCGACACGACCAGAGTGGCCACCGCGTTACCGACGAAGTTCGTCAGCGCGCGCGCCTCGGACATGAAGCGGTCGACGCCCAGCAGCAATGCCAGCCCCGCAACCGGAATGTCACCGGTGGACGACAGCGTGGCCGCGAGCGTGATGAAACCGCTGCCCGTCACCCCTGCGGCGCCCTTCGAGGTCAAGAGCAACACCAGAAGCAGCGACACTTCCCCGCCAAAGGTCAGATGAATGTCGAGCGCTTGCGCAACGAACAAGCTCGCGAGCGTGAGGTAGATCGACGTGCCGTCGAGGTTGAACGAATAACCCGCGGGCACCACCAGCCGCACGACGGCGGGCGCGCAGCCAAGCGCCTCGAGTTTTTCCATCAAATGCGGCAGGGCCGACTCCGAAGAAGACGTCCCGAGCACGATCGCCAGCTCCTCGCGCAGGTAAGAGAGCAAACGCGTGATCGACAACCCGAGCAGGCGCAGGCTGAGCCCGAGGACCACGAGCACGAAGAGCACGGACGTGCCGTAAAATGCCGCCATCAACTGGGCGAGGTTACCCAGTGTACCCAAACCGTAGCGACCGATCGTGAACGCCATCGCGCCGACGGCCCGAGCGGCGAGAGCTTCATCACTAACCCCACGATACCGAAGAGGACCTCCGCTAGGCTTTGCAGGACATCGAGCAGTGGCTTTGCGCGTTCACCCACGCGTGACAGCGCGACCCCGGTCAGGATCGCCAGGAGGAGCACTTGCAGCAGATCGCCCTTGGCGAATGCACCGAAGAAAGTCTCCGGAATGATCGACAGCACGTGCTCGACGAAGCCGTGGGGGTGCGCCGCGGACAGCGCGCTGTCGAGCGCCGAGTGATCGAGCTTTTGCGCGATGGCATGCACGCCCGCACCCGGTCGCACCAAGTGCGCCATCCCCATACCGATGAGCAATGCAAACGTCGTCGTGAATTCGAACCAGAGCAGGGCCTTGGCGCCAGTGCGCCCCACCGCCTTCAGATCTTTCATCCCAGCGATGCCGAGCACCAGCGTCGTGAACACGACCGGCGCGATCAGCATCTTGACCAGCCGCACGAAGCCGTCCCCGAGCGGCTGCATGGCCATACCCCAACGGGGGCGGAGCCAACCCAAAAGAACCGCCAGCGCGATGGCCACGAGCACCTGTACGTACAGGCTCGGCCCGCGTGCGTTCGTGCTGCCTGGAGCGCGGAGTGGGATCGACACCAGGACCGCAGAGTAGCATTATCGCGCTGCCATGAACGCAGGCCGAGTGTCCCGCGAGCGCGAGCGCCAAAAGGCATCGCGGGCTACGGCTTCTGTTCTGTTACTCCGCGCGCTGGTCGCCGGGAGCTCGGCGCTCGGGCTGACCGTCGAGCAGCTCGCTGCAGCCACTGGAGCGCCGGCCGCGACCTTCACGCCGCCAGCGCTCAGCGATCCGGACGCTCGGGTCCCAGCGTCACTGCTGCTCAGCTTGTGGCACTACTTGCCCCAGCAATGCCCCGACGAGAGCTTCGGTTTTTGGCTGGCTGAGCGACTGGGCGCTCCGCCGCTCAGCCTGGCTTCTTGGCTCATCAGCAACAGCCCGACCTTGGGTCAAGGGCTCGAACGCGCGCTGCGCTATCAGCGGCTCTTGCACGACGAAGCGGAGAGCGAGCTGTGCGTTGGCCCCCATGAAGTGTCGTACCGACATCAGATCGGAGCTCCTCCTTTTCGCGCTCCCACGGCGGCCATCGAATTCGGCTTCGTCACCTTCTTGCAGCTCGCGCGACGCATGACCGGAGTCGCCGTAGTGCCCACGCGCGTGCGGCTTCGTCACGCCGCGCCTCGCGACACCAGTCGTCATCGCGAGTGGTTCGGACCAGAGCTCCATTTTTCCACGAGTGAGGACGAGCTCGTGCTGGCCCGCGCAGACCTCGAGCTCGAGGTCGCCGGCGCTGACCCCGTGCTTGCAAAAGTCGTGGAAGCGCATGCAGCGGCAGCTCTTCTGCGCCTGCCGCAACAGCAAGAATTGTGCACACGAGTCCGAGCGCGCATTCACGAGCTGCTGCCGAACGGCACGCCTTCGGTCGAGGCGGTGTGCGAGAGCTTGAATTTGTCTCGCCGCACGTTGCAGCGGCGCCTGAGCGCGAGTGGCACGAGCTTCGCCGAGGAGCTGGACGCAGCACGCCACGCGCTCGCCCTGCGCTACTTGTCGGATGCACGGGCGAGCCTGCAAGAAACCGCATTTCTGCTGGGCTTCTCGGACGTGACCGCGTTCCATCGCGCCTTTCAGCGCTGGACCGGCCAGACGCCCACGAGCTTCCGCAACAGACCTCAGTAGTGCGGCACGTGCCGCGGGTTGGCGCGCGGAGTCAACACAACTGGCGCGCCCGGCCAAGGCTCCGCCGCGTTTCCGCGCGAGAATTGCGGCATGGAAGGCGTGCTGATCGTGATCAAGGCCTGGGCGATGGTGGCGGGCATGCTCTGGCTACATCGTCG
This sequence comes from Polyangiaceae bacterium, assembly GCA_035485095.1. Lineage (GTDB taxonomy): Bacteria > Myxococcota_A > Polyangia > Polyangiales > Polyangiaceae > PMG-095. The sequence continues at coordinate 3,731 of DATHOI010000290.1, forward strand.
GTTCTTCGAGCAAGTCGCGCGCCCAGAGCCCGAGTTCGAGGCATGGTGCGAGCGCGGGCCGCTGATCGCCGCGCTCACCGCCAGCGAGGCGGAGCTCGAGCGAGTGGAAGCTGCGCTTCGAGCTCGCTTGGGCAAACGCCAGCGACTGATCGCAACGCTCGGGGGTTGGCCCTGGCCAAACTACGAGCTTCAGGTATCGGTCTCGCGCACGCCCACCGTGCTCCGCTTGAGCATCGCGAAGGCCGAACTCAGACGCACCCACGCCGCCTCTGCCCCGAGCCTGGTCGCCGTCTTGCGCGCGCTACTGAACACACACCCGGACGCGATCGACGACCTGTGGCTGCTGCCCAGCTCGGTGTACGGCAAGGCCGGACCAAACGCAGCGCCGGGGGGCTGGATCGTGCTCGCAGGGGACGAGCCGCGGCCGCGAGTGCAAGCGCGCACAGCCACTCCGCGCTGGCTCGACGAAGCGGTTCAGCCAGTGGCTTCGAGCAACGTCGAGACGCCCGGAGCAAACTCGAGCCGGCTGGGGCCCAAAACTTCTCAGTTTCGCGGGCCAGTGCTAAAAACGCCGTAGCTCGTGGCACGAAACCCGATAAAGGCCACAAAATCCGAGTCTTCGGCGAGCTCCCCGCGGCGGCCAGCCGGCGCACGCGCGTCGGCTACGGAGCGCTGGTTCGTGTACATCGCGCGCTGCAATGACGGCTCGCTGTACACGGGCATCGCGCTGGACGTGGCGCTGCGCATCGCCCTGCACAATTCCGGGCGCGGCGCGCGCTATACGCGCGGACGCGGACCGCTGGCGCTGTGCGCGCACCGGCGCTGCTCGTCCAAAGGTGACGCGCTACGCCTCGAGTGGGCCGTGAAGCGCCTCCCGCGGCCAGACAAGGAGACCCTGCTCGGCGGGCGCCGCCTAGCGGCATTCGCACGCCGCGTGGCGACCGAGTCGGCCAAGAGCCTAGCCCAGTAGACTCTCAGCTCGAGCGCGCGTCACTCCGGCACGTTGCGCAGGAAATTCGCGACTTCGGACAAGCGCGCGTCTAGAAACCCGCGCACGTCCCCAGTGATGCCTTCCTCATTCATGGCGCGGGTCATGCAGCCGAGCCAGGCGTCCCGCATTTTCTCGCCGATGGGCACGCGCGCGTGGCGCATCCGCAGACGAGGGTGGCCGCGCGTGGCCGAGAAATTCTTGGGCCCGCCCAGCCACTCGATCAAAAACAGCGCGAAATTCTCGCGCGCTCGTGGGCTGACGCGACCTTGCTCGTCCCGCTCGTGAAGCGCGGCGAGCTCCGGCTCGAGCGCGTCCATATGATCGTAGAAGCGCGTGACCAAGCGCCGCACGGGCTCTTCACCCCCCAAGCGGGTAAACGGCGAGTCCAGCTCGGTTGGGGTATAGGCCATGCTGCGCGCGACGCATACGCCAAGAACCGCGCCGCGCAAAGCGGCATCATGCCGCGGGGCGCTTGCGCTCGGCGCGAGCAGCGTTGACCAAATCGAGCGCCAAGCGTCGCGCGTTTTCGGTGCGTGCGCCGGACAACATGCGCATCAATTCATCGACCCGCGAGCCCGGGCTCAGGCACTCCACCTCCGTGCGGGTGCGACCACCGCTGGTGACCTTGTGCACGCGAAAGTGACCAGCCGCCCGCGCCGCAACGCAGGCTTGATGAGTAATACAAATGATCTGACGGGATTCCGCGGCGCGTCGCAAACGCGCGGCCACTGCCTCTGCCGCCGCGCCTCCGACGCCCGCGTCGATCTCGTCGAAAACCAGCGTTTCTGCGCCGGTTTCGAGGCCCGCACAACGCAGAGCGACGAGTAGCCGCGAGCGCTCTCCGCCCGAGGCGACCTCCGCGAGCGGGCCAAAGGGCTCACCTGGGTTGGCCGCAAAGCGCGCCTCGAGCAAGGTGACACCGAGCGCGCTCAGCTCACTCGGCTTCGCTTCGCTCAGGCCGAGCTCGATCCGGGCGCCAACCAAGCACAGCGCGCCCAGCTCGACCTCGATGCGCCGAGCCAGCTCAGCTGCATGTTCAGCGCGACCTTGATGCAGCCGACGAGCCAGACCGAGCGCACGAGCCATGGCCGATTCCACTTCAGCTTCGGCAAAGCTCGCGCGCTCCTCCGTGCCCTCGAGCATGGTCAGCTCTTGACGCAGCGACTCGAGCCGGTCTCCCAAAGTGTCACCCGCGACGCCGAGCGCCAACGCCAGGCGATCGAGCTCGGCGAAGCGCGCTTCGAGCGCGTCGAGATCGTGCGCTTCGAGATCCAAATCCGCGCGCAACCTTTCGGCCGCGCGCAGCGCCTCCTCAATCTCGATCGCGGCGCGCTGGAGCGCGTCGCATAGAGCACGAGCCTGCGGCGCGTCGTCGGCGACGCGTGACGCCGCGCGAATCAAGCCCGACAGCTCGTCGGATAAGGAGGCCTCACGCTCGGAAAGCGCGAGCTCCACGTGACCGGCAAGCTCGAGATAAGTTTGTGCGCGACGCAGCACGCGCAGACGCTCTGCCAGGCGACCGTGCTCGCCTGGCCGCGGCCCTAGTTTTTCCAGCAACGCCAGTTGCTGACGGACCAGCCGCTGCCGCGTGTCGCGCCCCGCGAGCTCAGCCCGCACGCGAGACAGCTCGGCGCGTGCGAGCGATAGGTCAGCGTAAGCGGCAGTGTATTCGCGAGACAACGCGGTGTGCCCGGCCAGCACATCCAAACCCGTCAAGAAGACAGCAGGGCTGCCGACTTCAATCTGCGAGTGTTGGAAAGCAAAGCACAAGAGAGCCTTGCCCGCCTCCGCGAGCCGGGACAGCGGCACCGTTTCATCCGCCACGAAACAGGTGGACCGCCCGGCCCGGCGAATCGACCGTGACAAGCGTAGTGGCCCACTCGACGCAACGAAGTGTGCCTCCACGAGCGCCGCGTCATAGCCCTCCCGCACACAAGACGCGGGGGTGCGCGCGCCGAGCAAGAGGCCGAGCGCCGTGAGCACCAGCGATTTGCCCGCGCCGGTCTCGCCGCTCAGCACGTTCAGGCCGGGCGTGAGCTCGATGGTGACGTCGTCGAGAAGCGTGAAACCTTGGATTCGAAGCCGCTCTAGCATGCTTCGGGATCTACGCGCTCCGAGCCGTGTCGGCTAGCAACGACAATGTCAGATCGGACGTTCAATGTCCGATCAGGCGACCCAGCGCCAGAACGGGCTCAGGCGTCCAAAAACTGATCGAGCTCGACCACGTTGCGATCCGGGTCGCGCACGAAGATCGCGCGTGTGCCAGTCGCAAAGCGAATCGGCCCTTCGGTGATCGGATAGCCAGCGCGTTCGAGCGTCTCCTGCGCGACGCCAATGTCGGTGCACACGAGCGAGATGTGCGTGATGCCCGGCAGCTTGCGGGGCGCGTCCATCAGCGCATTTTCGATCGAGGCGTCTGCCGCGTTCAGAATGAGATTGAGCTCCAACCCACAGGGATGCTGAAGAATCGCCACAGGCTCTGGCCCGATTGGACCTGCCACCTTCGCGAAGCCGAGCAGCGCGTAAAAGCGTAACGAGCGTTCGAGATCATGCACGCGGATCCCGACGTGAGCCAAGCCAGTAACGGGGACCGATTCCGACTCCGACATTTACGCTAGCCTGACAGAAGGCGGGCGCGCGCACAAATGGCAGGCTCGAACGCTCACCACTGCGTGGGCTTGTAGTCCTTGAGGAATTTGCCGAACACGTGCTCGCCCGTCAGAAGGCCAGAAAAGAAGGGGTCGCAGATGCGGGCTGCGCCGTCGACCACGTCGAGCGGCGGCTGAAAATCCGCCTCTCGTTGCTTGCGCTCGGCATGTTGGATCGGGTCTTCATCCGTCACCCAACCGGTGTCGACCGCGTTCATGAAGATACCGTGCTCGGCGTAGTCCGGCGCCGACGTGAAGGTCATCATATTGAGCGCCGCCTTGGCCATGTTCGTGTGCGGGTGCTTGTCGGTCTTGGTGTGGCGCGCGAACTGCCCCTCCATGGCCGACACGTTGACGATGTGTTTGTCGCGCGACGGCACGCGCTGCATCAACGCCTTCAACTTGCTACACAAGATGAACGGCGCGACGGAATTCACGAGCTGCACCTCGAGCATCTCCGGCGCAGGCACGTCCGCGAGGGCCATGCGCCAACTGTTCATCACGCGCAGGTCGACCTGCTGCAGGTCGGCGTCGACGCGGCCTTTCGGAAAAAGCTCGGAGGCTTGCATGGTCTCGTCATACGCGAGCGGGATCTGAGACAACGCGGCCGAACGCAAAATGCCCTGGGCCGCGCTGGCCGAGCCGCGCGTCACGATGCCCGTCGCGTCACCGAGACCGAGCGCTGGGGGCTGCGCCGAAGGCGAAGCGAGCACTGCCTTGCACGCCTCGTGATCGTGAAGCAAGCGCTGCGCGCGCGGGTCCAGCGCAGACAATGGCCCGAGCTCGAGCTCGAGCAAGTGCTCGTAGAACCCTGGTGGGCGCCGCACCGTCTGCGCAGCGTTGTTGATCACGATATCGAGGCGGTCGAGAGTCTGATTGAGAAAGCGCGTGAAAAGCTCCACGCTCGAGCAATGACGCAGGTCCAAGCCGTGGATCTGCAGCCGCTCACTGAACGCCTCGAAATCAGGCTCGCGCGCGAACCGCTCCGCCGCATCGCGCGGGAAGCGCGTCGTCACGATGACTCGCGCGCCAGCGCGCAGCATCATCAGCGCGGCTTGAAAACCGATCTTCACGCGCGCGCCCGTGATCAGCGCCGTGCGCCCCACCAAGGACGCGCTCTGGAAGCGCTTCTGATAATTGAAATCCGCGCACGTTTCGCACATCGAGTCGTAAAAGAAGTGCAGCCGGCGATACTCGGCTTTGCAAACGTAGCAGCCACGCGGGTTTTTGAGCTCGCGTGTCGACGATGCCGCGACCTCCCCCGACAGTTGCGGAGGAGGCGTGTACACGGGCGCTTGACGCGCCACGCGGATCGCCGACTCGGCGCGCGCCGCGCGATCGTCCTCGCGCGCGACCTTCTTGGAATAGCGACGGAACGCCTTGTTTTCCCGGATCCCTTCATGACGCGTGGGGCGTGACAAGCGCCCTGCGGCGATCAGCAGCGCGACGCGCGCGTCGTGCGACAGCCTGACGAGGCGCGTGCGGTCCTCGACCAGGGCTTCCAAGATCTCGAGGCAGCGAGCCAGCTCTTCGGGGGAAAAGTCGGACATAGCCAGCTCTCTTTTTCGCTCAGCGCGTCACGACCCGACGGCGGCGCGGCGGATCACCGCCGTCACGCGGTTTGCCCGCGTCGCTCGGGCGCGGCACTTCGCGCGTTCCAACGTGAGGGCGCGCCGCATCGCGCGCGCTGGCGTGTGGGCGTGGCGCGCGTTTCGCGTCCCGCGGATAGCCCGTCGCGACACGCGGACGAGTCGCGTCACGCGGAAAGCCGCCAGCGTGCGGACGAGCCGCTTCGCGTGCCGGCGCAGCCTCGCGCGTTGACGGGCCGCGAGGCTGTACGCCGCGCGCCGGATGTGACGGCTCACGCGGTCGCACGTCGCGGTGCGGCGCGGACTTGGCTTCACGCGCCGGGGCCTCGCGCTGCGGCGCAGAACGAGCTTCACGCGCCGGGGCCTGAGTGCGTTCGGCGAATTTTTTGTGCGGCCCGCGTCCAGCCAGACTCGGCGCCTCGGCAGCTCGCGGCGGCTCGGACGCACCAGGCTGATCCGGCCGAATGGTGACCCGCGGATTGCGCGCGTCCGGCTTGCTCGTGGCATCCGCGAAACCGCTCGCGACCGAGCTCTTCACGCTGATGCGCGAGAAATCCCGCTCGATCTCGATGGCACCCACGTCCGAGCCGCGAATTTCGCCCCAGCGGCAGACCATAGCCAAGACCTTGCGCGCGTCGGCGCCCTGCACGCCACCCCAAGACACGCGAAAGGACGCCCAGTCTCCACCGGACCGCGCAGAGGCGTGGTGCGGCGCTGGCGCGCGACCCGTGTCGAAGCGTTCCCGCTGCGAGCCATTCCCAGCGGCTGCACGCGGGTACTCGCGCTCGGCTTTGCGGTTGTCGC
>DATHOI010000291.1:0-3815 GCA_035485095.1 Polyangiaceae bacterium
CAATGCGGGATCATGACGCGCGTGATCGTCGATCTCGTTCCGGTGCCCTCGCAGTCGCGGACGTTCCTGTTGAACTACTCGGACAACGCGACCTTCTTCAAGGACTTCCGCACCCTGCTCAGCCGCGGCGAATTCGATGGGCTGTACAATATCTGCACGCTGACTGACGCCGGGGCAATCGCCTACCAGCTGAACGCAATTAAGAATTTCGATCCGGCGACGCCGCCGAACAATGCTCATCTGCTGCGCGGCTTGAGCTTCGATGTCGCGTCGTCGACGAACAGTGATTCGACCTACCTCGAGCAGGTCGAGAGCGTCGATGGTCTGATCGATTTTCTGATCTCGATCGGCATTTTCAACACCGTCATTCACCCGTGGTTCGACGTGTTTTTGCCCGATTCGAAGGTCGAGTCCTACGTTGGTGATGTCCTGCCTTCGCTCACGCCCGAGGACATTGGCCCAACTGGGTTCGTTCTGCTCTTCGCGCTCAAGCACTCTCAGCTGAAGCGGCCGTTGTTCCGAGTGCCGTCCGGGGGCGAGTACGTGTGGCTGTTCGACATTCTCACGTCCTCGGCCGCGCCTGGCCCAGACCCGGCGTTCGTCACGCAAATGCTGACGCGCAACCGCACTTTGTTCGAGAAAGCCCGCGCCTTGGGTGGTACTCGCTACCCGATTGGCTCGCTCGAGTTCAGCCACGAAGACTGGCGCATTCAATATGGTGACGCTTGGGACTTCTTCAAGGCCGCCAAACACCGCTTCGATCCCGATCTGATTCTCAGCCCCGGCCCGGGCATTTTCTGAAATCTCGATAACCCTTCGGCATTAACTTTCCACAGCGCGCGGTCGTAGCCGTAGTGAGCACTGGGGGGCTGAGCAAAAATAAAGCTAGGCCCATGCATTCACGAGCAAAAGACCCGATATCCAATCCGGAGGACACCGCGTCCGGAACGATTCGCGCGCTGCCACGCCTTGTTGACTACGCTGCGTCTCGCTTTCGGGATCTGTGCAACGGCGCCGCGTTCGGTGACGAGACCGAAGCCACGGTTGCCACTCTGCGAGGTCTGCTCACCGCTTGCGGTGAAGTGCCCATCGGCGGCACATCCTCGGAATGGGTCTCCGAGATCAGCGATGACAACACGCCGATAGAGTTCTCGGTCGCCATCGCCGACGGCAAAGCCGAGGTCCGCGCGCTGTTCGAGCCGGAGGGCGAGGAGCCGACCTTGCCGGCCTACCGCGCGGCGGGACTCGCCTTCAATCAACGGTTGGAGCAAGAATTCGGCGCGGATTTAAGGCGCTTTCGCGACGTGCAGGATCTCTTCCTGCCCGAGGACGTAAAAGGTCCGTTCGCGGTCTGGAGCTCGGCTGTCTTTCGTCCGAAGAAGGCACCCGCGTTCAAGGCATATTTCAACCCGAACGCGCGTGGTACGGACAAGGCGTTCGATTTGGTCGAAGAGGCGCTACACCGCCTAGGGCTGGGTGGGGCTTGGCAAAGTCTGAGTCACCACATCTTGGCGCGTGGCCCCAAGCTCGACGAGCTAAAGTACTTCGCCCTGGACTTGACCAGTGAGGCTGAAGCACGGGTCAAGGTTTACGTTCGTCATCACGCGGCGTCGCCCGAGGACTTGGAGTTTGCGGCGACACCGGCAGCGAGCCACGTGCCCGGTGAGACGCTCGATTTCGTGCGCGCGATGCGCGGCGGGCGCGGTCGTCTTCACGCGCGCGCAGCCTTCACCTGTTCTTCTTTCATTGGTGACGCGGGCGAGGGCCCGGCGGCGACTACCGTTTACGTGCCTGTTTGCGCCTACGCCCGTGACGACGAGCGAGTCCGAGAGCGAGTTCGAACATACCTGGTCGAGCAAGGCGGCGACCCGGCGCTGTATGACTCGGTCATCTCGAGCTACGCGAATCGGCCTTTGGACGAAGGGGTCGGCATGCAGTCGTGGGCCGCATTGCGGCGGCATGACGAGCAGATACGCTTGACTGTGTATCTGGCCACCGAAGCAAATCGAGTCTTCGCGCCCGGGGAAATCCCAGCACCAACGGGCGACTATTCCACTCTCGTTCCGCCGCCACCGGCGAACGAATAGCGCAGCACTAGCGGAGGTCATCGTGCGTCGAGTCATGGCAACCCTTCAGAAACGAACCGCGGAATACGCTCAGGCGCCGCTGTTCGAATTTCTGCGCGACGAAAACATCCCGGCACGCACGCGGCTCTCGTTCGCGCCTTGCGTCGCACACTTCGTCATGTCGTTTGCTGATCTGTATTCGGACATCCTGTGCGAGGAGCCGGCGCAAAATAAGTATCAGGAGCTCGTCAACGTGCACACGAGCGAGGACGAGAACCATTGGCGCTGGTTCCTTGCCGACTTGGAGAAGCTCGGTTGTGACCCGCGCATGCTGTTCAGCGACTCATTGAAGTTCGTCTGGGGCGAGCACACGCGCCAAATGCGCCTCTTGTCCTATCACATGTGTCGCCTGGGTTTTCGCGTCGATCCGCTGCAGAAGCTCGTGCTCGTGCATTGCATCGAGGCGGCCGGCAAGGTGACCGTCGACAACGTCGCGCGGGTCGGCAAAGAGTTCTCCCAGCAGACAGGCGCTCGCTTGGTCTACTTCGGCCAGCACCACTCGGACACCGAGAGTGAGCACACGTTGGAAGCCGGTGACACGCGCACGATGATTGAGGGTATCGAGCTCGAAACCGCGACTGCCGAGCGCTTCTCCGCGATAGTCGATGAGACGTTTCAGTACTTCACGGCCTTCAGTAACGAGATGCTCGATTTTGCCAAGAGCGGCCGTTCGATCGGGTCGAGTCGCGGGTAGGCTCGGCCCGATAGCTCGTGATAGCCATAGTAACTTTGCTGGTCTGAATTTTACTTTTCGTATCGCGGACCTTGTGCGATCATCCCCGCCGAATAACTTGGCCAAGGATTGGACTGTCCGCGTCATCGATAAGGACCACTGCGTGGCCCTTTGGGATCGCGTTTTGATCCAGGTCTGGCATTTCGCGACGACGCTGAGCGCTGTCGCTCAGCTCGACGCAGTGGCGAGGACCTTTATTTCGCAGGTAAATGCCCCGATCAGCAGCATCGCTATCGTGGAGCGCACCTCTCCTCCGCCGAGTGACGAAGTGCGCGCGCTGCTGTCCAAGTTCTACCGGGACCTTGCCCCGCAAATGTCGCAGCAAATCGTGGTCGCAGACGGCGGAGGCTTCCGCGGGGCGATCGTCCGCGCGGTTGGCGTGACCTTGTCGACGCTGGCGCCTCGGACTCTGCCCTTCCGATTCGTGGGCAGCGTGCTCGAGGCAACGACGCTGGTTGCGCCACATTTGTCGCCGACAGCGGGCGGCGAGGTGGCCCTGCGGCGCGCTGTAGAAGGCGTCCGCGAGGACAGCCGAAGAATGGCCGCTCCGCCCGCCTGAACGTCAATCTCGAAGCCGCGCTTTAGACGTCGGACGACGTCGACAACTCGATCGTGTTGCTTGGCACTCGGATCGACGCGTCTCCGTCGCTGGTCTCGAGCGCTCATGCGGTGGAAGCGGGCGAGCTGGGGCTGCCCCGCAGACGGGTGAGTGACCCCTCGAGCTGGGCGCTGCGACCAGATTTGCGGCCCTTTCGCGCGGATACTTGGCCGAAACACTTCGGCAGTCTTCGGCTGCTATGTGCGCGAACATTGAGCATGGACGTGAGCTGAATTGGAAAATGCCGCATGGAGCTCGCGTGATACGGGACCCCTATGGGCACCCGTGGAGTTGCGCGCGCTACGTCTCGTCGTGCCGCGGCTTTGCGCGTCGCGCTCGGCGGGGTGCTTTTGGCGCT
>DATHOI010000292.1:0-9103 GCA_035485095.1 Polyangiaceae bacterium
TGACAATCCCGATCAGGGTGCCGCGCCGTAGACAGGGAACTCGCCTCGGCCCGCAGTGCCGTCGCTGCCCGCGATTCCGAAGCTGGTCGAGCCCGCCGCTGGCGCGCCGTAAACGGGCATCTCGCTGCCGGTGCCGCCGACGCTGGTGCTACCCGCCGCGCTAGTTCCGGTGCCCGCTGCGCCTGCTGAGCTGGTGCTGCCCGCCACACTGCTTGCGCCGCCGCTGCCGGAGCTGTCGTCTGCGTCACTGCTACACGCAGCGAGCGCGGTTGCTGAAACCAATGTCGCGCCGAACGCGAACGTCGCGGCGCGGCCTAGGCGGCTACGCGGCAATTGCGGCTCGGGCGTGCCGGCGAGGTCGAGCGGCAGGGCGCAGAACGGGCACTGTGTTTCTGAGACACGCACGTGACGACTGCATTCAGGACATGGCACCAGATGCTTCATCGGCTCGCCTCCGAGTTTGGGCCGCCTTCGACCACCAACTGCAGAGAGTAGTCGAAGGGCCTGCCGGAAGCCATCGGCGGTTTGAGGCGCCCGCGAGGGTCTTTTTAGGGCGCGCCGCCCTCGCCGCCTTCACCAGCCTCACTGATGAAGGGCGGGCCACCATAAGCTGGAGCGCCGCCCGCGCCCACTGGTGGAGCTCCGGCGCTGCCACCGCTACCGCCCGCGTTTTCGAAGCCGCCAAATGGGAACCCCGGCCCGCCATAGGCGGCGACGATACCGCCCAGACCACTGACGTTGCCCGCGCCTGCGCTGGTACCGCCCACGCTGGTTGTTTCCCCGCCGGCCCCAGCGCTGTTCGCGGTGCCGCCAACTGCGCCCGCTGCGCCCACGCTCTCCTCCGCGCGCCCGCCGCACGCGGCCAGCGCGGTTGCCGAGGCCAACGTGGCGCCGAATGCGAACGTCGCGGCGCGGCCCAAACGAGTGCGTGGCAGCTGCGGTTCTGGTGCGCTCGCGAGGTCGAGCGGTAGCGCGCAAAACGGACACTCCGTTTCTGAAACGCGCACGTGACGACTGCACTCGGGACACGGCACCAAATGACTCATCGACTGCCCTCCACGTTCGGGTCCCCTTCGACCACGAGCTCGAAATGAGAATAGTCGAAAGGTGTGCCCCCCGCCATCGCCGTTTGCACGAGCCGCTCACGCTTTCCGCTCCGCTGCATTTCGAGGGCGCGGTGATGACAGTAGGGATTGTTGCCGGGCCGTCCGAAGAACACGTGACTCGTCCACGTGCAGCCGGCCATGCACTCTTCCGCGTAGTAGCAGGTTCGGCAAAAGCCCCACAGATCTTCGACCGTGCGGTCGCGCGTGTAACGGAGTGGGGTCGAACGCTCCCAGATCTCGCGCAAGGAATTGTCGCGGATGTTCCCGCCGGTCCAAGCTTCAGTCGGCAGTGACGGGCAGCCTTTGATTGCGCCGTCGGCTTCGATGCCGAGCGTGGCGCGGCCCGCACCGCACGAGGACATGTGACCGCGCGGCAGCGTACCGCGCAGTGCTTTCTCGAATGGCCCGAAATAGCCGATGTTGTTGCCCGGCCAGATCCGCACGCCGAGCTCGTCCGCGCGCGTCTTGAGCTGTCCGAGCAGCGGAAACAGCTCGAGCATGTCGTAGGGACGAAGCAGCACGGCCGGTTCGTCCGCGGCGCGGCCCATCGGTACCGTGAGCTGAAGCTGCCAGCTGTGCGCGCCCTGCGCCGCGATCAGCTCGAGGATCTCGGGCAGCTCGGGCATGCTCAAGCGATTGATCTGCGTGTTGGTCGCGACGCGCACGCCGGCTTCGCGTAGGTTGCGCATGGCGTCGAGCGCCGCCTGCTGTGAGCCGACCACGCCGCGCAGGCGATCGTGCGTTTTTTCCAAGCCGTCGATGGACACGCTCACGCTGTCCATGCCAGCCGCTTTGGCCGCCCGCGCGCGCTCGGCGCTCATGCCGCGCCCGCCCGTCGTCATCGTGGGCGACATGCCGTTTTTCTTGAGCTCGCGCACGATCTCGAGCCAGTCGTCGCGCAGGTACGCTTCGCCGCCGATGAGCGTCGTTTCGCGCACGCCGAGCTCGGCCATTTGACGCACCAAATCCAGGCACTCAGCGGTGCTGAGCTCGTCCGTACGCTCGTGCCCCGCGCGAGAGCCGCAATGCCGACACGCCAAATCACACTTCAGCGTGATCTCCCAGACCGCATAAATCGGCTGATAAGCGCGATCTTTGTCGCGCGCATCAGCCAGCGGCAGTTTGCGGCGCGCGGGTGGCGCGTGTGGCGCGATCGGCAACTGCCGCGGGCGCGGCTTGAGCATTTCCGCCGCGCGTTCGTCAGGGGTCAGCGTGTCGGTTCCCACGCCGATACGTTAGCAGGCTCGTGCGACCTCGACCGCGCGTTCGCGGCCTTTGTCCTAAAGCGCGTCAAAAACGCGAGCTTGCTGGACGTGCCGCTGCTGAATCGCGGAGAGAGCCGCAGGCCTTGCCCGAGACGGGCGCGTTTTCTCTTTGTCGGCGACGCGCCCACGCCCAGAAATTACTTGGGCACGCGCTTGGCGGCGAGGGAGATGAGCGGGAAGCCGTGCTTGAAGTCGTCGGTGTCGACTTCCCAAATCATCGCGCCGCCAAGGCCCTGCTCTTCGATGAAGTCGAGCTTTTGGTTGAAGGATTTGGGGTCGTCGTAGCTGAACCAGACTTTGCCTCTTTCGTCGTAGGCGTAGGGCACGCTGGCCGTGTCGTCCCACTCGGCCTTGGCGTGGCCGCTGTTCAGGAGCTCGAGCATTTCGAAATAGGCGATCAGGCCGGGCTCGCCGGTGCAGCGCTGTTTCGGTCCCGGGCCGGTCGAGGGGGAGCCGGGTTTTGCTTCGCTCACGCCGGCGAAGGTGTGTCCGTACGTGGCCATGCCGACCACGATCTTGTCGGCGGGCACGCCGAAGTTTCGATAGATGGACACGCTTGCTGCGACGCCGCTGCCGAGCTGCGGGTTCGGCGCGTTGTGCCCCGAGCGATGGTCCCACGCGCCCGCGTAGTCGTAGCTCATCAGATTGATCCAATCGAGCGAGGGGTACATCTTCGCCAAGTCGTACCACTTGATGTACACGCCGCTCGGCGCCGCGACCGTGAAGAGCAGCTTCTCTTTGCCGGGCGCGAGCTTCTCTGCGTCGAACGCCGCGCGCACTTCGGCGAGCAGCTTGGTGTAGTTCACGGTGTCCATCGCGCGCCCGCCGCGCGTGGGCTCCGAGGGATATTCCCAATCGAGGTCGAGCCCGTCGAAGCCGTACTCGCGCAGGTATTTGATCGCCGAATCGATGAATTGTTTGCGCCCGTCGGGCGTCTCCGCCATGGCCGAGAAAATCCAGTCGTTCGGCGGATCGCTGTGTGACCAGCCACCGACGGAGAGCAATGCTTTGAGCTTGGGGTTTTTCTTTTTCAGGGCGACGAAGCGCGCATACTGACCGTCGGGGCCGAGGTCGGTCTTGTCGAATGGTGCGAGCTTGAACGTCGGGGCTTTGCGATCGCCGCCGTCGACGCGCGCGAACGCGAAATTCAAATGCGTGAACAGCATCGGGTCGATGTCTTCGACCGTGAAGCGACATTTGGCGTCGCGCCCGTACGTCCAATCCGGAAAATAGCCGACCACACGCTTGATCGGTTGGCGCGTGGGCTTTTGGTCAGCGGCAGCGTGGCTTTCGCCGCTGCTTGCCGCGCCATTGCTGCCGGGCGCGTTCGACGCAGAGGCGGACGTGGCGCTCGGTGTAGTGTTGGGCATGCTGGTCAGGCAGCCAGACAGGACGAGAGCAGACAGCACGGCGGAAGGGCGCTTCATGAGCTGTATTGTGCGCGCAGAGCCGGGCTGAGGTCATGTCGATTTATTACCCAGAATATGATCATTTAAAGGCAAGACTGAGCGTCGCACCCCCGCTCCAAGCGTGACCGGCCGCGCTGAAGGAGCTCGGCTGGGCTCCGCCGTCCGAATCGAGCCGCCGTTCGGCGTAGCGAGCCCACAGCGCGTGCGCGTCCAGCCGAATGCCGTCGGGCAAGAGCGCTGAGGGCTTTTCGAGCGCCAGGCCGCAGCCGACCGACAGCACGTGACGGTCGGTGTCCACGAAGTGCGTCTGGTATTGATGCGCGGGCAAGGGTGACGCCTCGAACGCATAGCCGGCGCGGAGCAGCAATGCGCTGTGCGCTGTCCAAGGCAAAGCGTGCTCGATGCCCAAGCGTGGGCTCACGCGATTTTTGAAATGAGGATCGCTCGGCGCGGGTAGCGTCGTATTTGCGGGCAACACGAGGTCGAGACCCGGCGGCAGTGTGGCCGTGAGTTGCGTCCCGGAGCGTCCGACGGGGCTCGGATAGCGTGACCACTCTTGCCAGGATAGATCGGCGTTCAGGTGCGTGTGAGCGAGTTGAAAGCTCGCGCCGAGCACGAGCTCGCGCGGTTGAAAGGCGATCACGCTTTCCGACTCGAGCTCGTAGCTCACGGGCAGTGACAAGGGTCCGCTACTAATCGAGCCAGCGAGCGTGCCAGTGATGCGCTGATCGATGCGCGCTTCGCCGCGATAGGACAGCGCAAGTGCCCAATTTTCGAGCGGCGCCACGGTCACCCCGAGGCTCGGGTAGCGCACCGACACCAAGTTTGCGTTGACCGAGTGCTGCAGCTGCGAGTCGTACTCGGAGCCTTGACCGTCCGCCAACAGGGCCGTGCCTCGGACGTCGAAGCCGCCCTGCGTTGCCGCCAAGAAACCCACCCCACCACCGAGCGCGAGCCACGGGAGCGGGCGCAGCGCCACGTCGGTGCCGAGCTCGATCAGCTCGGGCAAACCGTCGTCGAGCACCCAGCGCGGCTCCGCGGCGGTCACGGTGCTCGTGTGCGACAGGTGCCCGTTGCTCAAAGACAGCGCGAGGCCGAACGCGACAGGCACGCCGAGGACCGTCCCCCGACCGAGCAACGAGCCAGAGAGCGTGTGCAGCGCCGGCACGCCCGCGGGCGCGCCGTTCGTGGAGAGCGCAAAGTCAGTCGCCGCGTAGCTCAGTGAAAGCTCGCTGCGTTGCGCCATTACTAACCCTGAAGGGTTATAAAACGGCGCGGACCCGTCGGGGGAATCGGCGCTGGTGGCGCCACCCAGCGCCAGCGCTCGCGAGCCGATGCCCAGCGTGCTCTCCGGCGTCGCGCGGGCCACCCCCGGGAAAACCAGGCATGCGAGAGTCAACGCGTACAGGCTCGGGGCCCTTCGCGCGCTCATCGAAAGCGCACCCCAACGCTGAGCGCGCAGCTCTCGACGAAGCCGTTCGTGCTGACGACCGGGTAGCCCGGGTTGCTACTCGGCACCCCCGAATTTTTGACCTGAGTGCGCGAGACGAGCTCTTGCAACTGACAGGCGAGATCGCTGTGCAGCGGGATCAGCGGGGCGCCCAGCGCAACGCCGTAGCCCAGACCGAAAATGTGGCGCGTGTTGTCGAACGTATTCGAGACATCGGTTTGATTCGGAGCCGGACTCGGTTCGTAGTCGTAGCCTGCGCGCAGCGTTGCGTTGGCCTTCGGAGTGAGCGCGACGCTCCAAACAACCGCTAGATGCGGCGCCCAACTGTCGCTCAATACGAATTTAGGCGCGGGCAGCGCGGCGCAACCGGGTCGAGTTGCTGGACATTGCACGGTCTGCCCGAGCAGGCCGGGAAAGTCCGACCAACGCTGGTAAGCCAAACCGACGAGCAGCGAGATGGGGCCGAGATCGCGCCGATACTCGGCGTAGAGCGTGAGGGGATCGTAGTGCGCGACGCCCGCGATGTGCAATTCGGGAAGCGTGGTCGCGCCCAGGTTCACCGCCGCCACATCGACCGCGAAATCAGCCTGCAGAGCAGCGCGAAACACCAGTGCCAGCGTGTCTCGCTCGCCCACTCTTGCACTGGCCCCGAACACTGGCGCGAGCACTGGCTTTAGCGTGTCGTCGACCGAGCTCGTGCTCGTGCCGTCTGGATTTTGCAGCACGGTGACCGTTCCGCCGAGTGAGGCAAGGCCGCGCAAGCCCGCGCCCAGCGCCAGAAACCCGAGCGGCCGCAGGCCAACCGAAAGATCGAAATCCGTCGCCTCGGTGCGCTGCACGAGCAGCGGAAATTGCGGCTCTTCGGCGTAGGGCAACGTCGCGCTCGCGATGCGATTCGACGGGCTTTGCGCGGCAAAGCCAAACACCAAGCTTTGCGAGCCAAAATGGAGCGGCAGCGCGAAGCCGAGCAGCGTGCTCGCCGAGCCATTGGCGGGCACCGTCAACGGCTGCGGCGATAGCGTGAGCGAAAAGCGCGTCGCCGCATAGCCGAGCTCGAGATCGGGGCTCGCGGCCTGCGCGAGCTCGGCGGGGTTCTCGAAGGCTGCCTCGTAACCCGAAGGCAGTGTCGCGCCCGCGCCGGCCAACGCTAGCGTGCGCGGCCCGATGCCGAGCACGCTGCCCGATGTCGCCCGAGCTGGGCACGGCACGGCCAGCGCAAAGAGCCCGAGAAGAACGGGGAGCCCGCCTAAATTTCCCACGGTTTCTGCGAATACTAGCCGAGAGCGTGACGAGTTTGGGGGCTCTCGGACACAGCTCCCAATGTCGTAATGCCCGCCACGGCTGTCCACTTTTCTGACGCGGACGGAACCGTCGCCCGGTCCGCGAGCTGACAGGAACAGATCCGTGACTCAAAGCGCTGTCATCGCTCGCGTCGACCGGGACGCCCTCGACCGAGCGCGGCACAAAGCTTACCGGCGCCTGATCCCATTGCTCTTCGTGAGCTACGTGATCGCGTACATCGATCGCGTGAACGTGGCGTTCGCCAAGCTCACGATGTCGCAGGACCTGCCCGCGTTCGACAATGACGTGATCGGCACGGGCGCGGGGCTGTTCTTTCTCGGTTATTTCTTGCTCGAAATCCCGGGTACGCTGCTGGTCGAGCGCTTCAGCGCGCGCAAGATCATCGCGCGGATCATGATTTCTTGGGGCGTCATCTCTGCCCTCACGGCGTTCGTCGCGACACCCGCGCAGTTCTACGGCGCGCGGTTCCTGCTCGGCTTGGCCGAGGCCGGATTTTTCCCAGGCGTGATCATCTTTTTCACGCGCTGGTTTCCGGCGCGCGACCGCGCTCGAGCGCTCGCGTTGTTCCTCATGGCGACGCCGATTGCGCAGGTGGTGAGCCCCATCGTGTGCAATCCGCTGCTGAGGTTCGGCACGGTCGAAGTCGTCCTGGGCAAGGTCGTGACGCACGCGCTGTTGTTCGGGCTGCACGGCTGGCAACTCGTGTTTTTGCTGTGGGGCATTCCCGCCGTATTGCTCGGAGTATTGGTGCTCGTGTTGCTCGCGGATTGGCCGCGTGACGCGGCGTGGCTATCGGAAGACGAGAAGCTCGCGCTGCAAAGCGAGATAGATCGCGAACGCTCGAGCATCGCGGGTAGGCAGTACATGACGCTCTTTCGAGCGTTGCGGCAGCCCAAGGTGCTGCTGCTGGCCTTGGCCTACTTCTTCGTCGTGACGGCCAACTATGGCACGGAGTTCTTCCTGCCGAGCATCCTCGAGAGCTGGTTCCACCTGAAGCTCGACACCTTGACCGTGTTCATGGTCGTGCCGCCGATTGCGACGCTCTTCGCGCAATGGTTCGTCGGCTTCAGCTCGGACCGCACCCGCGAGCGCCGTTTGCACACCGCGATCCCGATCGCGCTCGGCGCGCTCACTCTCGCGCTGACTCCGTTTTCTCTCGGCTCGCTACCATTCACGATGCTGCTTTTGATCTTTGCTCGCACGGGCATCAAGGCGTATCAGCCCGCGTTTTGGACCCTACCGAGCTTGTTCTTGAGCTCGAGCGCGGCGGCGGGGTGTGTTGGGTTCATCAATTCCTTCGGTAACTTGGGCGGCTTCGTTGGGCCAAAGGTGCTCGGTAAGGTGGAGAAGCTGACCGGTTCATTCTCCGGCGGCATCTGGTTCCTTTCAGGCATGATGGTCGTGTCTACGGCCATCATTCTGATGATTGGTTTGGGAAAGTCCGAAGCTGGGGCGGCTCGCATCGAGCAGAAGCAGGCAAACCCTGCCGTCGCGTGAGCCGGAGCAAAAGGCATCATGAGCCAACGCAAGAAACCCGAAGAGCTGCGCAGTCACCGTTGGTTCGGTGCGACCGATCTCCGTTCGTTCGGTCACCGTTCGCGTACGGCGCAAATGGGTTACGGCCGCGATGACTACATGGGCAAACCCGTGATCGCGATTCTCAATACCTGGAGCGACATCACGCCCTGCCACGGCCACTTCAAGGCCCGGGTGGAAGAAGTGAAGCGTGGAGTGTGGCAAGCTGGCGGCTTCCCCGTCGAGCTTCCGGCGCTCGCGCTGTCGGAGAATTTTCAGAAGCCGACGACGATGCTGTATCGCAACTTGCTGGCGATGGAAGCAGAGGAGCTCTTGCGCTCTTATCCGGCGGACGGCGCGGTGCTCATGGGCGGCTGCGACAAGACCACGCCCGGCTTGATGATGGGCGCGTTGAGCATGAATTTGCCCTGTATTTTCATGCCAGCGGGCCCAATGCTGCCCGGCAATTGGCGCGGCAACAAGCTCGGCAGCGGGACGGACGTTTGGAAGTATTGGGCTGAGCTCCGCGCCGGAAACATCACCGAGACGGATTGGCAAGAGATCGAAAATGGCATCGCGCGCTCCTACGGCACGTGTATGACCATGGGTACTGCGTCGACCATGACCAGTGCCGTCGAGGCCCTCGGTTTCAGCTTGCCGCTCGCTTCTTCCATTCCCGCGGTCGACGCACGCCACGCACAGATGGCGACGCTGTGCGGTCGTCGAGCAGTTGAATTGGTGTGGGAGGACCTGAAGCCGTCCGACATCGCGAGCGCCGCATCGTTCGACAACGCGATTGTGACCGTGCTCGCGCTCGGTGGCTCGACCAACGCGATCGTGCATTTGCTCGCTATGGCGCGGCGCGCCGAGATCCCACTGTCGCTCGAGCGCTTCGATGAGCTGTCGCGCCGGGTGCCCGTGCTCGGCAATTTGCGTCCGTCGGGTCAGTACCTGATGGAGGATTTCTTCTTGGCGGGTGGTCTGCCTGCGCTCCTCAAACAGCTCGCGCCAATGCTCGACTTGGAGTGCCCCACCGTGAACGGCGCGACGCTCGGC
>DATHOI010000293.1:0-3752 GCA_035485095.1 Polyangiaceae bacterium
ACCAACTAAGAAACGAGCCCACGCGCGGCCAGCTCACGCGTCCCTCGTTTTAAGATATCGATTTATCCACTTAACTACCAATCCCGAATACAAACACGACACCGACATTAGACCAGCGGGTAACACTGTAACTCAGCGCGCCCCGGCGCGCGGAGCTCAACCGCTCACTTGCTATCGACAAGCACCGTGGTTGCAGGCATTTTCTGCGACGAAAGGCACAGTTGCGCGGCAAGAATGCCGCCGGATCAACTGTCGCCATCCGACACGACAACGCTGCTTCGTTTGCGCGCAACACGAACTCATAAACTAACGATCTCAGCGGATCATGCGTTTAGCTTAAATGTCACTCGAGCTTCACAGCAATCACCGACTTCGAGTGTTAAACAGCCTGCGCGCGTCAGCGGATCCGTCCCTTCAAGCAAGCTACTGCGGATCGGCTGACGCGCATTTGCACTGTTGTCTACAATCTCAGGAGGTCGAGAATGCATAGGTATGTAGGACTGACCATGGTGGCCACCATGGTCGCGATTTCTGGCTGCACGGGCGACAAAGGCAGTACTGGACCGGCGGGCGCGGCGGGTCCGGCCGGTTCGAGTGGTCCAGCAGGTGCGGATGGGCCGGCGGGCTCGCCTGGTCCAGCGGGTCCAACTGGTCCCGGAGCTGCGGGCGACACCGGCGGTGGAGAAGCGGGTGCAACGGGTGGCACGACGACAGGGCCAATGGATGAGGCCGCGAAGTTTGCGACCCAGACGGCGATCAAGCACGTCGTCGTGATCTTCGGCGAGAACATCTCGTTCGATCACTATTTCGGCACGTACCCGAAAGCAGACAATTCGGAGGGCGTCGCGTTCACAGCAAATGTTGGCACGCCCACGCCAAACAATCTCAAGACTCCGGCGGACGTGAGCACACCCGCGTTTGCACCACTCACGACGGGGCCTGATCTACTGGCTGAAAATCCGAACTCGCTGACGACCGGCCCCAACGGTACAGACGCCGCCAATCCCTTCCGTTTCAGCTCGGCCCAGGGCGCGACTCAAGACATGGGCCACAACTACATGCCCGAGCAACAGGCCTCGAATGGCGGCGCGATGGACCTGTTCCCGAAGTACACGGGCACCAAGGGGCCGCCGCCGGGCACTCCGGGCGCCGTGCTAACGAAAGGCCAAGTCATGGGCTACTACGACGGCAACACCGTGACCGCGCTCTGGAACTACGCGCAGGCCTACGCCCTGAACGACAACTCGTGGACGACCGTTTTCGGACCGTCTACGCCCGGAGCCATCAACCTAATCTCCGGTCAGACCAACGGCTTTGCCTCCTTCAACAAGGATCCAACCACGATGAGCGCGAGCCACGTGGTGGCCGACGGCAACGGCGGCTTCACGATGATCGGCGATGTCGATCCGCTGAACGACGTGTGCTCGACGAGCGGCGATCAGGTCTTGATGAAGAGCAAGAACATCGGCGACTTGCTGAACGAGAAGAACATCACCTGGGGCTGGTTTCAGGGCGGCTTCGACTTGGGTCTGACCAACGAAAACGGCACCACGGGCTGCGGGCGTGCCAGCACGTTCGTGCATGGGACCCCACCCGTTACCTTTTCAGACTACGTCCCGCATCATGAGCCGTTTCAATACTACACGTCCACGGCCAACCCGACCCACGCACGCCCGAGCTCGGTCACGGCCATCGGTCATAGTCTCGAGGCCGACGGTGTGACTGCGGATCCCGCCAACCACCAATACGACAGCCACGACTTCTTTGATGCCCTGAAGGTCGGCAATATGCCGGCACTGAGCTATCTCAAGGCTCCGGGCTTTCAAGATGCGCACGCGGGCTACTCGACTCCGGGCGACGAGCAAGACTTCGTCATCAGCGTCGTCAACGCGGTGGCTTCGAGCCCAGAATGGGCCACGACCGCGATCATCATCTCGTACGACGACTCCGACGGTTGGTACGACCATCAAGGGCCGCCGGTCGTGAATCGTTCGAGCAGCATCGCAGACTCGCTCAACGGCAGCGGCGTCTGTAACAGTGGTGTGCAGCAGAGCACCGCAGCGGTGCCTGCCAATCCGCTCTTCGGCGTCGACGGAAGCCCGGCCCAAGGTCGTTGCGGTTACGGCACTCGCATTCCGCTCATGCTGATCTCACCCCTGGCCAAGAGCAACTACATCGACCACACGCTGACGGACCAGTCCTCGGTCTTGAAGTTCGTGGAAGACAATTGGCTCGGCGGTACGCGCATCCAAACCGGAGGCTCGTTCGACACGATCGCAGGCACCATCGAAAACATGCTGAAGTAAGCACCCGAAGAAGGCGGGAGCGCGAGTGACGACGCGCTCCCAATCTCTGGCCGTGCTTCGAGTTGCCATGAAGCTCACTCGACGCAGATTTTTGCTCGCTGCGGCGCTCTCCAGCCAATCTTGTCGCAGCAGCGCTCGCTCACGCGACACGCCGCGTGCGTTTGCGCGGGGCGCTCCACCCGGCGCGAGCGTCGCGCTCAAGCCCGCTGTGGTAGGACCGCTCCATCCCGAGCAACTCGCGCGTTTCGTGGATGCCTTGCCATTGCCGGAGGTGCTCGCGCCCGACGGCTTGCGAGAGGACCCGCACGATCCCTCGAAAAAGATCGCGTACTTTCGACTTTCGATGAGCGAGATCCACGCGCCCGTGCACCGCGATCTCGCTCCGACTCGCTTCTGGGCTTATGGCGGGAGCGTGCCCGGGCCGACCATCGAGGTGCATCGTGAGCGGCCCGTCCTGATCGAGTGGAGCAATGAGCTGCCCGATCAGCACTTCTTGCCCATCGATCACACACTGTGTGGAGCGGGGGCGAGCCTGCCCGAGGTGCGCACGGTCGCGCACGTGCACGGCGCGCGCGTCCCCCCAGAGAGTGACGGGAACCCGGAAGAGTGGTTCACCAAAGATCAGTCTGCGACGTACCGCTACCCCAACGTGCAGGACTCGGCCACGCTTTGGTATCACGACCATGCCATGGGCATCGAGCGCCTGAACCACTACGCCGGCATGTTCGGTTTGTTCCTGATTCGCGATGAAGTCGAAGCTGCGCTGATGCTGCCCAGCGGTCCATTCGAAATCCCGCTCGTAATTTGTGATCGCCTGTTCGACGAAGCCGGACAGCTCAGCTACCCGACCTCGGGCTTCCCGGATACGCCCTGGGTCTCCGAAGTGTACGGCGACGTGGTGCTCGTCAACGGCAAGCTGTTTCCCTATTTCGAAGTAGAACCGCGCAGCTATCGCATTCGCGTCGTCAATGCATCGAACGCGCGGTTTCTGTATCTCTCGTTCTCGAATGGTCAGACGTTCGTGCAAATTGGCAGCGACCAAGGCCTTTTGGCCTGTCCCGCACCACTAGAGCGGCTGACGCTCGGACCCGCGGAGCGCGCAGATCTGATCATCGACTTCGGGCGCGCTGCCGGCAACAACGTCGTTTTGAAGAGCCAAGCATTCGAGCTCATGCAGTTTCGCGTCAAGGCCGGCGCGCCCGCGCCGCCCACGGTATTGCCCGCGAAACTCCGCACGCTGCCGCGAACGCCGGCGAGCTCCGCCACGAAGACGCGTACCCTGACGATCAACGAATATCGAGATCTGCCGGTCGTCGGCAAACCGACTTGCAGCCCGCGCCAGGACGGCTCGAGCCCGCGCATGCTGATGCTGCTCAACGCCTCCCGTTGGCTCGAACCGGTGACCGAAAGGGCTGTCCTCGGTGAGGTCCAGATCTGGAGCTTCCT